>CANEVK010000025.1 GCA_947442115.1 Bacteriovoracaceae bacterium
ATTCTCATGGAAGAGCTCAAGCAATCAAAAATCTATTTGCCACCTGTGGGTCTGAAAGAGGGAATTATTTTATCCATGCTTGAACATAGTCCCGAGGAATTTATTCTCAAAGACTAATCTACAATATCTCTTAGGAATTTAGGGCTAATTAATAACTCTAAATTAAACCCTTTCCACATTCGACCTTCCAAAACACAAATTCCACCTTTTTTAATGGTCATGAAATCATGCTCAGGGTGTAAAGCAAGGAGACTGGCGATAACAGTCGTTAAGTGTGGATCATGGCCAACAAATGCATATGTGCCATCTGCCGGTAAAAAAGAAATATATTCTACAAGGTGTAATGGATCGTCGAGGATATCAAGATCTCCCATCAGTTCTAGATCAGCTTGTTTGTAGTAGTCCCAGAAGATCTCGGCAGATTGCACTGCTCTCGCGAGGGGAGATGAAAAAATAACGTCAATTTTTAATTCATGCTTCTTAAATAATTTAAATGTCCGCTCTAGCCTTTTAATTCCCTCAGGAGTCAATGTCCGTTCAAAATCTGCGTCCTGATCAAATGAAAAATGCCCCTCTGCTAAACCATGGCGAATAAAAATTAGTTTCACTTTTAGCCCTTCTCACGCTGTAGCGTTTTATTCATAAGAACTTGATGAGTTCCTCGTTCTGCTTCACCATCTTTGGGTTGATTGAGGCTATATGACCCATCGGTATTTAGCACCCACGCCTGACGATTATCATTTAAGATCACATCAATAAATTCCCAAAGTTTTTCCTTGAGCTTAATGTCATAAATGGGTGTGATCAACTCCACTCGGTTGTGCAAATTCCGATGCATCCAATCTGCTGAGCCAATGAGCATTTCACCTTGTAAAGGATCTTGTTGGCCATTGGCGAAGTAAAAAATTCTTGAGTGTTCTAAGAATCGTCCAATGACAGAAATCACTTTAATATTCTCAGAAAGTTTTTTTAGGCCAGGTTTTAAGCAGCAAAATCCTCTGACGATGAGGATGATTTCCACTCCGGCCATACTCGCTTCATAAAGAGCTTCTGTAATGATCTCATCTTCCATGGAATTCATCTTGGCAATAATTCGTGCAGGCTTTCCAGCTTTTTTGTTTTTTATTTCCTGCTGAATCTTGGCCATAAAGCTAGACTTCATATTAATCGGTGCAATCAATAGCTCACGATAGTCAGTCTTAAGTGAGCTTCCCGTGAGGTAATTAAAAACTTCAATAATTTCCGACGAAATTTTTTTATTACAAGTCAGAAGGCCAAGATCTGTATAGAGATTAGAGGTTTGAGAATGATAATTCCCGGTACCGATGTGGGCATAACTCATGATCTCACCATCACTTTCCTGACGGATCACGAGAGAAGTTTTGGTATGAGTTTTAAGGCCAAGAATACCATAAACAACATGGACTCCTGCATCCTCAAGCTTTTGGGCCCAAACAATATTTCGTTGTTCATCAAAGCGCGCCTTTAATTCTACCAGGGCAACAACTTGCTTCCCTTTTTCCGCAGCTTTAATCAAATTGCGTATGAAGGGTGAGTTATCACCCGTACGGTAAAGTGTCATTTTAATGGTTAAGACATGGGGATCATCTGCAGCTGCCGCAATAAATCTCTCCACACTTGCAGAAAAACTCTCATAAGGATGATGAACCAAAATATCGCCCTGCCGGATCAGCTGAAATAAATTTTGATTTTCTAAGATTGCCTTTGGGACAACAGGGGACCAGTGTTTAAACTTAAGTGCCGGTAAATCTAAATCAACAATACTTTTCAAGATGGAGAAATCTATAGGGAAATCCATTTCATAAATATCTTCATCAACAATTTCCAGCGAGTCTTTTAAAAAGCTCGTGACAGATGGATCTGTCGATTTATGAATCTCTAGTCTGACACATTCCGCGAGTCTTCGCTCCTTAATCCCCTCTTCCACTAAAATCAGAAGGTCTTGCGCTTCATCTTCTCGATGATCGACATCAGCATTCCTTGAAACTCGAAAGGGGACAGTTTGCTGAATTTCCATGCCCGGATAAAGTAAATAGAGATTAGATCGTACGAGAGTCACAGTGGTCACAAATCTAAATTTTTTATCACCATCGCCCTTTGGTAGCGGTATAAGGCCAGGGATGACTTCAGGTATTTTCACCCTCGAAAATAAGATCGAGTCAGTTTGAGGGTTTTTTAGAATCAGCCCTAGTGAATAAGAGAGATTCGAAATAAAAGGAAATGGATGCCCAGGATCAACAGATAAAGGAGTGAGAACAGGAAAAATTTTTCTTCTAAAATAACTTTTTAAGTAGTCTTGATCTTCATGCATGAGATCTTCAAAATCATAGATGAAAATATCATGGCGCTCTAATTCACTGACAAGATTAAAATAAATATCCCGCTGTTTTTCAAGATCATGATTTATATGTTTTCTAATCGCAGCAAGTTGCTCTTGAGGTGATTGTCCATCAACGGATTGATGTGTAACCCCGGAAACAATCTGATGTTTTAAGTACCCCACTCTCTTCATCACAAACTCATCTAAATTTGATGAAAAAATAATAAGAAATCTTAACCTTTCTAAAAGTGGATTTCTCTTATCTGAAGCTTCATGCAAAACTCTACGATTAAATTGGAGCCATGAGATATCCCGATTTAAAAAATGGGTCGGGTCCACATTGAAATTAATTTTTTTAGGTTGCCGAGTGGCACTTCGCCGCTTTCGCATACAACTCCATTAGTGTCTATTTTTTAGGCAATGCCTCTGTATCCGTGAAAAACTTAGTCGATTTCAATCTCTAGTTTAGAAGGAGCTTGGACTCTGGACAAGAAAATAACCCCCTGAAATAATTGCCGAATGAGAGCTCTGACCCTTTCCTCTATCAACTGAGTAGTTTTGGCATCTATCTTGATAGGTATTTAGGAAATTAGTTTTTTTAAGGGGGTCCATTATGTCTTCTTCTAAATCAAAATTCCTAGCAGTGATGCCATTTCTTGCTTTACTCTCAATGGCGCCAGGCCAGATTGAAAATAAATACAATAACCGGACTATCGCTTCCGTAAAAGAAGCTCAAAGCTCAGATAAATTTCCAAAATTTGAAGCCAGGGCTTCAAAAATTGATCGATCAAAAATATCAATTGATGTTGATCTTGATCTTCCCTGTTTCTCTGATAGAGAAAAGGCAATTCGGAATCGTCTTCTAGACCAACGAAAAACATATCAGGTTGATTTGGTAGAAAAAGAGGCTGCCAGCTTACAGAAAAGTCGTCTGCAAAGCCTAGTTCAAGAGATGGTTGAACTCGAGGAAGATTTTAAGGCCCTTCAGGCAAAAAAGGCTTGGTCTGCAGGTGAAGAGGAGATTGCCAAGAATTCGATAAATGAGCTGAAAACGACTTTAGAGAGTCTTCTCACAGATGAAGTTGAAAACGAATTATTAGTTTTAAAAGAGGAAACGAAAAATAAAGAAGTGGTCAAAGATAAATCTGAAAAAGACACAAAATCAGATCCAAAAGATGAGGATAAATCAGAGCAAGATCAAAAAATTTGTGACCTCGAAGAAAAGAATAAAGTCCTCACCAAACAAGTAGATGATCTTCTGGCCGAACAAAAAAAGATTTTAGAAACCATGATGGGAATGAATACGATGATGACTACGATGCATCAACAGTCTCAACAAGGACAGCAACAATATGCCATACCTGCGTGGCTTTTCTCTGGCTCCCTAGTTAACCCGTACCTTCAATATCCTTACCAATCTTCTCCAACAATTATTATGATGGGTAATCAAGGTCCAGTTATGGGACAAAATGCTTTAGAACAGGGAATCCCTTCTGGTCAATTCCAGTTCCGGCCTCCTTATCAGTACCAATCTTTACCTCAGCTATATGAGCAAAACTGGCAATTGGCACCTATTCAGCCTTCACCCTACAGTATTTCACCTGGACAATTTGGACAGTCCCCAATGATGTCCGCTGATAGCTTCAATTTCAGTTAAATTTTAGTCAACTAATCTCATCTTTTATAAAACGCTCACTTATTTGTGAGCGTTTTTTTCTCATGAAAAACGATAAACCTTCCGAAAAAATTCATAACCCACCTGCGAGGGTCTTATGAATGAAGTGAATAAAACAGATAAAGAAAAAATGATTATTCGGGCCTGCCATACTTGCTCGAAAATTTCTGAAGCTCACCAAGAACTTGAAAGGTGTCTGCATTGCGGCAAAGCCTTTCTTCCTCTTAGATATTTTGAGAAAATTCACGACTTTAAAGGTGAAAGCTGGAAAAAGCACTTTGCCTATGCTGATGAATTAGAGAATGAAGATCTTATCAAGGGGCTATTTGTTTTGTGGTAAAGTATGTTAATTTCATCCAATGGAATTAACATCTCAAGTCTCAAACTCTCAACTTCACTCAGTCCTTGTCCGTCTTTTTAAGAAGCGTGGATTCACTCCTGAACAAGTTAATGAAATCCTCTCATGGAATCTAAAAGAAATCCCTGATCTCACTCAGATGAAGGATCTTGAAAAAGCCTCTCAAAGACTATTGAAGGCCCTTAGTGAAAATGAAAAGATTGGTATCTACGGAGACTATGATGTTGATGGCACGACCTCATGTGCTCTGTTGTGGCATTTTTTTAAAATGCTCAACGTTGAAGTAGACCTTTTCCAACCTAGCCGTTTTATAGAAGGATATGGTGTCCATGAATCCTCTATTGATCAGGCCCTAAAAAACAATATTTCTGTTCTCGTGACTGTCGATTGTGGCATCACGGCCACTGGGACAGCAGATTATGCTAAAGGTAAATTAGATCTTATTATTACTGATCATCATAGAGATGCAGCGACTCACATCCCAGAAGCTTTTGCGGTGATTAATCCTTGTCGACGAGATGAACCTGAAGACTCTCCTTTAAGAACTCTGGCCGGAGTGGGTGTCGCCTTTGCTCTTTGCCTACAAATGAAAAATGATCTTTTGAAGCGTGGACAAGAAATACCATCCCTCTACCCTCTTCTGCAATTTGTGGCGATTGGGACAATATCAGATCTTGCCCGCATGACTCCTCTGAACTTGAGACTTTCTAGACATGGTCTTAAGCAAATAACCACAACTCAATATCCAGGCATCAGGGCCTTCTTTTCACCTGAGGAACTTCAGTCTCAAAGTGTCACAAGTGAAAAGATAGGCTTTCATGTTGGCCCTCACATTAATTCAAAAGGCAGATTGGATCATCCTGAACGGGCCCTCAAACAATTAATTGCTCAAACCTTTAATGAAGCCAGGGAGCATTTCTCCCACCTTGAACTCGCGAACCGGGATCGACGGGCCATCCAGGCAGAAGTTTTTTCTGAGGCCAAACAAGTGGCGATCAATTCAATCAAAAGTGAAGACCTAAAAATTAATATCCTCTACGAACCACACTGGCACGAAGGGGTCATAGGTATTGTCGCTTCAAAGTTAGTTGAAACATTTGAAGTTCCGGCGATTGTCTTTACCAATGCCGAAGAAGAAGGTGTTATAAAAGCAAGCTGTCGGAGTGCTGGAGAATTAAATATTTTCGAGCTCCTCGAACAATGCAAAGAATTCTTCATCAAATTTGGTGGTCACAAAGCAGCAGCTGGTCTTTCTATGAAGAAAGAAAACTTTGCACCATTCAAAACTAAAATGAACCAACTCCTTAGTGCCATTCCCTTAAATTTAAGAACCAAAACCTCTAGTTTTGATTTGGAAATTGGGCTTGAAGAAATTGATGCCAAATTGGTTAAAGATCTTGAAATTCTGGAGCCGTTTGGCCCTGGTAATGAAAGACCTGTTTTTAGAATGAAAAATGCCCAAATAGGCTCTTACCGAATCATGAAAGATGCTCATGTCAGATGGAGTTTTATTTTACCCCAAAATCCTAAATCAACCATTCAGGGCGTGAGCTTTAATTATCTTGGAAAATGGAATGAATCATCTCCTGAAGAACTCTATGCTCTCCAAGGCAAGAATGGTCTAACCGTCCAATTCACTCTCGGTATTAATCGCTTCAATGGAAATGAATCAATCCAATTGATGGTTGATCGCCTTATTCCTGGCCAGCTAAGCTAAACATTTTTTTGGCTATCAATTAGAAAAAAGTCTAAAAGTCTACTCCTAGAGCCCCCTTGTAATTTTTACTCCATCTATTTGTCAGTTCAAGTTGAACATGGTTATTTAAGGGGTAAATAGGAGTTTTATAATGAAAGCATTCCTGATTATGGTATCCCTTATGGCCATGTCTTCAACCTTCGCGGGCCCCATTGAAGATGCTGTGCTTAAAGTTGAAGTAGAGAGAAATGCCCGTTGTGTACAAACAACTCGCAGTATATTTAGTAAGTGTATTGGAAATCCGGCCACATGTTTTTACAATATTAAATACAAGTGTCTTTCACCTGAAAGAGATTTCACTTTAAAAGTCAAAGTCCGAGAAACAATCACCAGCACCGTGGTCACAGGCATAGTCATAAAATCAGATAAATAGCCCATACTGCCCTGATAAGCTCAAGTTTTAGTCCCAATAAACCGATAGGGTCCTATGATAAAAAATAAGGACCCTATGAAGCTTAGCTTTTTTTTACTCCTTCTTTTAACATCAACTCTTAGCTGGTCTAAAACCTATACGATTAAAAAAGGTCACCATAGCTCTAGTGGTATCCATAGCGGTCTTTTCGTGAGTAGTGAACTCAGTATAAAAGTTAAATTTGATAAATCGGCGTACTACACCACAAAACTTCCGGCCAATCAGTGGGCGATTAATAAGCTGTTTGGATTCTCAGATTGCTTCAATCACCATCACACCAATTCGGCTCGTTTCGGTTGGCGCTATCTCAATTCTAAACTTGAACTCATGGCCTACAATTATGTTAAAAAACAGCGCTGGGAAGAAAAAATTGGTGATCTTAAAATAGACCAATGGCATGACATGAAAATCAAAATGGACGGCAGTAACTATCTATTCACCTTTGCTGGAAAAACTCTCAAAATGCCTCGAGGATGCTCTAGTAAAAGGGCCAATGGCTACAAACTCTACCCATACTTCGGTGGGCAAGAGACTGCTCCTCACGATATTACAATTCAGATTGAATAAATCTCGGAGGAAGAATGATTTCTTCCTCCGAGATCATATTAAGATCTTTTAATTTCTAAAGATTGAATCACAACATCAGCACGAGGACGATCCATTGCACCTGTCGGAGTATCACCAATCTTTTTAACGATATCCATCCCCTTAACCACACGACCAAAAACAGTATGGCGACCATCAAGATGAGGAGTTGGACCAAGTGTAATAAAAAACTGTGAACCATTTGTTCCAGGACCTGCGTTGGCCATAGAAAGTATTCCCTCATTAGAGTGTCTTAGATTTTTATCAAACTCATCAGCAAAACGGTAACCAGGGCCACCTCGCCCAGACCCCTCAGGACATCCACCTTGAATCATAAAGCCTCTGATCACTCTATGGAAAATAAGTCCATTATAGAATGGACCTTCCTTAACTGTTGGCTGCCTTCCCTCTGCCAAATTAACAAAATTCCAAACCGTTTCCGGTGCCTCTTTAACGTTGAGTTCGATTTCGAAATCACCCAGCGTTGTTTTAAAAAGGGCCGTTAATCCATTCACATTTTCTTTGTAATCAACTTTATCTTTCTTCATCATTCCAAACATATTAACTCCTTAGGGAAGAATAAATTCATCTATTGTTTTTTTATGTGTATTTAAAAAATTAATTTTCATTTCGGCACCGAGCAGATCTTGCAAAAAGATTTTAAGTCCGGGTGATTTATTAAAATCTCGATCAAATGGAGCAAGCCACTCGGAGGTCACAAGACCAAAACCAACTCCATCCAGATTGGCCTGCATGAGTATCTGAGTTAAAGATTGTTTTGTCTGGCAACTACTCAGGAGGATAAAATAATTTTCATCAAAAACAGAGGTGCTAGCCATTTTTTTTAGCTCATCAACCGTGTGAGCTTCAAACCATAAGACAGTCACTTCTTTGACCTTAGGAATCTTGAGTCCCTTGAGTCCCGAGCGAACCTGCTCCAGAGTATTTGAAAAAAAGCTGGCCTGTTCTACTGGTCTTAAAAATTTAACTGCAGTCGATTGGTAATAATTTTCAAGTCTCTCATTATACTGGGCCTGCAGCTCAAGCATTTGCGCATAATCTAATTGGTAAGACTCTCTTAATTTAGAAAAATTAAGATATTGAATAGAACTCTTTTTAAAGCAATTTCCAGATGCAGAAAAATTCGCCCAGGTAGGCAATTCCGGCAAAAAGAACTGTTCCGTACCGGAAGTTGTATACGGTTGAGAAGGATCGTAGTCTTTTTTTACTTCCCCTGAACCGCAGCTAATGAGCGCCAGTAGGACTAAACAATTTAAATATTTCATTCTCTAAACCTTTAAGGCTGGTTAAATCACATTCCCAAGAATTTTTAATCATGGGATGAGTTGGGGTTAAGATAAAAAATCCTTTCTCGTCATTTAGAAGATTGACCTCGAAAGGCCTTCTCTCAAATGATGAAGCAATAAGAACTCTATCTACTCCTATGGTTTTAAGGTCCAGCAAATTATTCTCTGGTTGCTTTAAACCATCTCTAAAATCAGGCTTCTCAAGAGTCAAAAAGACTCTTCGTTTATCAACCAATTGATCTACTGCTGTGGCATTATGGCCTGAAAAGAAAACTAAACGCGGAATAGGTTCAACAGGTTTTGGAATTTTTGCTTGAACAAAGTCATCGAGTTGCTGCCACTCTCTTAATTTTTGATGAAAAAGAGTTATTTCTTTTTCAAATTCAGACTCATGATAAGAAATGACATCTTTCAAACGCTCTTTCGCCTTTTCTTCGCTCTCTTCCATAAATTTGGCAAATGGCCAGCCTTCATGACTTATGACGAAAAGTCGATTACGGTCATCTTTTAACCATGGTGATAGCTTGATTAAAATTTCAGCGGCAAGTGGAGTTGAACCAACCAGAGCAAGTTCACGGACTTCCTCCGTCATTGTATTGTTTTTAACTAAACCCAGTGCCTCATGACCATAGTGTAAATGCTCACGAGAGACTCTTTTCTCACCAAGGGCATACCCCGTAATCGATAATGATCTTATCCAATTGATCGACCTTAGATCTAAAACGAGATCAAAATCTTCATACATTTCTAAATGTGTTTGAAGTGATTGAACCAACTCTTGAGAAAGTCTTTCAAAAGTTTCAGGATTTTGTTGTTCCTGTTCTTTAATGAACTCTTGAGGATTGACTTCATAAGTCACTCGAAAAAGATCTAAGAAGCGAGAGCGTCCTGAGGGGACTTCAGCAGCGGCAAGAAATCTTTTACTTACACTTATAACCTGATGATGCTTGATCTTCTGCTCTTGAGATAAATAGGCAATCAATGGAAGAAAATAATTTGTCTTCCAATGGTTGAATTGAAAGGTATCTTGTTTCTTGAACGGTAAGTTTAATTGGCCAAGGATATCTAGCCCAAGGGACGAGACAAAACTTTCCGGGCTTAAATAATCCTGAAAGTCAGATTCTTCATGAGTTGAATCCGTTATAAACCATGTTACGGCAGCTCCATGAAAATGGAATCTTAAAGACGCTTCTAGAGCAAGGGCCGTTGGGCCAATAATAGCTAGCTTCATAATAAAAAAGACCTCAAATATGAGGTCTTTATGCTAGCAAAAAAATGTTAAGAGTGCGATGACTAAAGGAAGTAAACCTTACTCTCACCTTTATCAAGGCAAGAGAACTCAGCATATTGGTAGATAAACTCAATAAAATGTGACAGGGCCTTAAAACTTGGTAGACCAGTATCAAATTCTCCACCCAAACGTAACCATGCATCACCTTGCTCATCAATATATTCAGTAGCGTGTCGAACAGTCACAACTGCAGGGATATAGCTGCCTTTAGTAAAAAAGAGTTTAAGCGTCATCTCAGTTCCAGACTTAAACTGATTTTTCGCTTTGAGACTAAAAGGAAGTTGAAACTGACAACCATCCTTAGAAATATCTACGAGCTTAACTGGGTAACTTGATCCTTGATCATCTATAACTGAATAAACGCCAAGAAATTCTTGAAAGACGACCCTTTCAAAAGTTCGACGTTTTTGTTCAATGGATTCTTTTCTCTTTTGATTAAAATCTACAACTTTCTTATCACTCGACATGGATACTCCTCGGTCAGTAGTAGCCGTATCGGTTCCATAGACTCAGACTTGAAATGTTTTCTCGCTTGGTGTTTTTTACCTGACAAAAATGATTCTACAAAACCACTCTTTCAAGGGACTCAATCTCTATAGGTGACATCAAATGATGGGCCAACCGCTCAAAATGGTCAGTTAAGTCCGTAATACAAACTCTAATTCTTCTAGGCGTATTTGAAGGAGTAATATTGTTCTGACTCATAAGTTGCTGAAGTTTCTGAGCTAGAACTTCTCCTGATTCTACTAATGAAACCGTTGGGCCTAAGACATTTTTTAAGTCCGATTTAATCACTGGGTAGTGGGTGCAACCTAATATAATTGTTTTAAAGTCTTTCACTAAAATTTCTTTAAGGTACTTTTTTGCTACTAGCTCTGTAATGGGATCGTTCACCATTCCTTCCTCCACGATAGGAACAAAAAGAGGGCAGGCCTGCTCTATGACTTCCACGGATGGGTTGAGCTTCTTTAAAGTATCACGATAGGCATGGGATCTAATCGTTGCAGCCGTTCCTAAAACAGCAACTTTAGCATCTTTTGAAACATTTATCGCTGCTTCGGCTCCTGGCTCAATCACATTCAATAATGGAATACCCTCAAAATCATTTTCTCCTAAAAAAACGGTCGAGGCAGAATTACAAGCGATAATAATCGCTTTTACATTTTGCTGTTTGAGGAATTGAAGGATTTGAAGTCCGTATCGGCGGATTGTCTCTGGTGATTTATTTCCGTAGGGAAGTCTGGCTATATCCCCCAAATAACAAAATGACTCTTGGGGGAATCTTTCAGCAAGCACTTTGAGGACTGTTAGACCGCCAAGTCCAGAATCAAAAATACCAATCGACCCATTCATTTCTTATCTCTCGTTAAGATGTCTTTTAGTTTGCCCACTTTTTCTAGATTCTTTAATAGATCTGGCGATAGCAAGCCTGACTGAGTCAAAAGTTTATCAGATAACATAATTTTTAAAAAATCTTTTTCCCACAACGGAGCATAGTGTGTCTTAGACCTAGATCGTGCCAAATCCATCGCCACTCTGAGTGACTGTGTTTTAATATGGGGAAAAAATTCTTGGGCATTTTTTTTAGAGACAACGGTAGGATGCTCAAGACTTTCAGTGAGTTTTTTACCAATCTGAGAATGTTCTGGAATGGCATAATCTAAAACTTTTAAAAGTACTTTGGTCTCAACTTCTGGTATTTTAATTTTTTTTCTTTTTAAACCAGAAAGTTCCGCATAAAGATCAATGAGCTCTCCATAGGTCGCTACATCATCCCCACCAATTTCAATAATCTCATGACCCTTAATATCTTGCTCTAGCGCCCCATCGAGATATTTTAACAGATCACCTAGCGCTAGAGGCTGACAAGGCCTGTTCAAAAGCTCAAACTGAGGTCTGAATGGGAGACGTTCACAGAGAGCTTTTAGCATTTCAAAAGAGAGAGACCCCTCACCTAGTACCACGCTCGCTCTAAATTCAATGACACCTAATTGACTACTTCCAAGAATGGCGCCAGTCAGATGACGGCTCCTTAAATGAGGAGAGAGATCTAGGCCATCTGGACCAAGTCCACCAAGATAAATAATTGAAGCCCCACTAGGTCTTACCCAATTAATAAAGTTAACTGCGGCCAGTGATTCTAAATATTCAAATTGAGAACTCGATTCTTTAAGACCATGAACAAGATAAAAAGCCTTATGAATGAGTCCCAATTCAGGTAATCTTTCAGGTTTTAGTAAATCACCTTCAATCCAATTTACTTTTTTATTTGGCTCTTTGATTCGTTCTAAAGATCGAACGAGAGCAGTCACTTCATGACCAGCTTCAACCAATTGGTGGATAAGTGCACTCCCCACAAAACCATTGGCACCAGTGACTAGAATTTTCATATTTTAACCTTTTGATCTGAAATAACATACCATTTTAAATGTTCTCCAAAAGCGTTCATCACGAAGAGATGTAAAATGGCCTGAGTCCAACGATAAATAAACCAAGGTAGAGCTGGCCTAAACTCGTGAATCGCTGCCATGACATATTTTTGATCAAGAACCTCTCTAAATTCAAGACGACCTCTTTCTTGTTTGGCAGAAAGCAATCCACCAACAATATAAAGTAATTGCCTATCCGGGGTGCTCCTCTCAACACTTCTTTCTAGAACAAGTAATTTAAAAGAAGGATCAATTAAATAAAAAGTACAACGATCACCCTCAAGTTGGACTCTAACAAGTGTCGAAAAGAAGCGAGGAAGCCATCTAAAATACTCCTCCGCGACCCATTGTGCACTCTTGCCTTCAGGTAAAACTAAACGCTGGATTGAACGAACGTCTTTTTCCTTAGGAATATAACCACTAAAGGTTTCTCTTGCAGGAGTTAATAAAGAGATTTGAAGGGACTCATCTAATGAAGTAGAAATATCTTCCGGATGAGGCCATTGCTGACGAGGAGATGGCAACATTTTATGCTTAAGACTCAGTACCAGTGGATAAACTAATTTTTTAGGGACTCCAGTCACGAGCGATACCCAAAATCGAGACATCGCGAGAGGAATGATATTTAAAGTAAAAAGCTTACTTTTTTTTCTTATCTTCTCCCCCGCCTTTTGAATCAGTCCTTGGTAGGAGACAACTTCAGGACCAGCAATGTCAAAGACACGCCCTTGAATATTTTCTTCATTTAAGATTCGACATAAAACCTTAATCATATCCCTCAAGGCTACAGGCTGGGAAAGAGTTTTCGTCCAGGCTGGACAAATCATTATTGGCAAGCGCCGAATAAGCCTCTCCAAAATAGTAAAGGAAGAGCCTTGCGGCCCAATGATGAGACCCGCTCTTAAAACAGAAGTTTTAATTCCAGACTGAATAAAAGTTTCTTCTACTTCTAAACGACTTCTTAAATGCCAGGAAAGTTCCTCATTTTCAGGAATCATGCCACCAAGATAAATAATGTGTTTAAGATCATGGGTTTTGGCGGCCCTGATGAAATTGTCGGCCATAATGAGATCAAAATCGTAAAAAGTTCCCTGGGATAATGAGGCTGAAGGGAGCATAGAATGAACTAAATAATACGCATCATCACAACCTACCATCGCATCGGAGATATCTTTCAGAGAATAAAGATCACACTTCATCCACTTTAATCGAGGATGATGACTAGATCTTGAAGCTCTCGAAAGGGCGACAAGTTCATTTTTCTCATCTGACAGTAGGGATTCGATGAGAGCATGCCCAATAAATCCACTACCACCTGCAATTAGTATTTTTCTCATATTATGCCCTAGCGAATGTTCACACGAGTGTAGCATAATCAAAGAATGATTTTTATGAGAATTTTACCCGGTGTCTTGAAAGAGCTCTTGAAGCATGTTCCCACAGTGCTCTTTGAAGTAGTTGAGTGGAAAGTTCTTATGCTCGAGCTCCCTAAACTCTCCCGAAGACTTATGCAAAAAGAAGGTTTTGAAGAGCTCTTTACTAAACAATGCGAATACTTAAAGACTTTTGACATTGAGTTAACAACCAAGAAAACAAATTCTACAAACCCGTCGTCACCTCAAGATTTTGCCAATAAAGCCCTAGGTCTTTATTTTGCCCAACTTTTTTCTTCCCATGGACTTTTCTTAGACCTCGGCCCGAACCATCTTGACATGAAGGATCAAAAACTTTTTTTCCAACCAAATGGTCTATGGACAAAATTTCACTCCGATTTCTCACAGGGTCTACAAAAAATATATGATGGATTTTTTTTGGAGCAAGAAGAACTTTTTCACGAAGGACTTTTGGTTTGTGGGTTAACTTCAAAAAACTGGTCCAATGAGGATCGACTAGCACTCGCGAATCTTTTTAAATCTCATTTTGGACCGTCCCTAACAGAAGATATGACTTTTGATCTTGAAACTTTTAAATCTTCATTTTTTAAGATTGCAAACTTTATGCTAGAAAAGAAAGTTGTGATCTCCACTGATTTTCTCTATCTTGGCATAGCACTTGTGACACTTTACTCGAGCCTTGAGAAAACAAAAGCATCGGTAAATGTAAAAGAGATTTATCGATCAATGAGAAGCCAATTAAATTCCTAGTAAATCCCGCGCTTGAAAAAAATCTTTTATTAAATCATGAGTTTTAGACAACAGTTCTTCTCTTGAATGACTTGTCGTAACACCCACAATGTGGCAACCGGCCTGCTTCCCTGCCTCTAGTCCTGCAAGGGAGTCTTCAAACACCACACAATTCTCAGGCGATAGACCAAGTTCATGAACGCACTTAAGATAAACCTCTGGATGAGGTTTACCTTGAGTCACCTGTGGGCCATCAATGATGACATGGAAAAAATCTCTTAAACCAAGATGATCCAATGTAAAATCAACATTCATTGTTGGTGCAGAGGTCCCCAAAGCTACTTTGGCTCCCATCGATTGAAGTTGCTTTAAAAAATCAATGAGTCCACTGTGGGCCATTATTTCTGACTTATAAATGTCCTGATATCGTAATTCCTTTTCAAATGATAGCGATTGAATTTTTTCTTCCGTTAAATCTCCGAAAATCATTTTAAAAAGATCTCGATTTGTCTTACCATTAAACTTTTCACGATAGATTTCATCATTAAGATGAAAATTATATTTGGCAGCAAATTCCATCCACGCCTTGAAATGATACTTGTGATTATCTACAACCACTCCATCCATATCAAAAATATATCCATGAAATTTTTGCATAAAGAAATATCTCCTCTAAAAATTATTTTACTCCTTTTGATTAAAATGACTATGATTGTTCCATGATCTATTTTAGAACTGCTTCCATCCAAGATGCTTCCATCATTACTCATTTAGTCAATTCCGCCTATCGAGGCGAATACTCAAAAAAAGGCTGGACCACAGAAGCAGACCTGATTGAGGGCCAGAGAACAGACCAGGATTCCGTGATTAAAATGATCGAAGCAAAAGAGGAGCAAATTGAACTGGCCTTTGATCATTCAAAAAAATTACTAGGTTGTGTTTATATAAAACGAGAAAATCTGGACACTCTTTATTTTGGTATGCTGACTGTTGATCCCATTCTTCAG
>CANEVK010000026.1 GCA_947442115.1 Bacteriovoracaceae bacterium
CAGTGCAGGCGCTGGGGGTCAGAATGTCAACAAAGTCAATTCAAAGGTTATGATGGAATGGAATATGATGGAGAGCTTGGCCATCTCAGAAGATATCAAGCAAAGATTTAAAGACAAATTCCCCCAATACTGTGTTGGAGAAGGGTGTGTCCAGATAACATCTCAGAAACATAGAAGTCAGATCGCCAATAAGGATGATTGCATCACTAGGCTCATGGCGATGCTAAATGAAGTTCAGTTCCCCCCTAAAAAACGCAAGGCTACAAAACCTAAAAGATCAGCTATTCTCGAGCGCCTGTCATCGAAAAGAAAAGACAGTGACAAAAAAAAGTTAAGACGTGAAAAGTTCTAGTAAATAAGTCCGCAATCTGGACACTCGTTGACTGAGGGACTAAATTTTGCCCCACAGGCCTGGCAAATAACTTCACTTGCCGATGGGTCAAAAACTTGTGTCAAACATTCAAAATCTGGTTCATGTCCTTTCAGATGCTTTAAATAATCATTTTTAAAATGAGACTGAAGGATTTCTCCATCCTGCTCCTTGCCCCAAACTTCAACAGTGACTTTACAGCCTCTGGTACAAGTCGCACCATTGGTTTTAAGTGTGAGCTCAACACCTTTATTTTTGAGTTGGATTTCATGATTTTTTGCCTCTTGCAGATCCATCACTCCTAAAAAAATCTCTTCCATCTTTTTATCCTTTAAATTTTTCCTCAAGATAATTGAGGTAATCATTTACATTTAGTTGTCCAATAAGATCTTTTGCGCAAAGACTTCTACCTTTTGAATGAATGTTAACTTTTAAATAATTAAGAATTTCGCCAAAATCCCCTTTAGCAATCTGCTTTTTGAACTGGGGTAGTTCTGTCTTTAATTTTTGATAGATCGAACCTGAAATAAGATTACCAAGGGTATAAGTGGGGAAATACCCAAAAGCGCCACCGGCCCAGTGTGAATCTTGTAAAAGTCCTTGGGCATCATTCTTAGGTTCAATCCCCAGATAAGATCTATACTTCTCATTCCAAATATGAGGAATATCCTTCGCATTTAGATTTTGATTAAAGATCATTTCTTCGATTTCAAAACGAATAATAATATGAAAATTATAATATAACTCAGACGACTCCACTCTGATCAAACCAGGTTGTGATTTATTAAAATACAAAAACAATCTTTTCTCATCGACCCCTTTCATTGATTTTGGGAAATGCTCACGCATCAGGGGATGAATAAAATGACAAAATTCTTCCGAGCGGCCTACAATATTTTCCCAAAAACGCGATTGAGACTCATGAACTGACAATGAAATAGCTTCCTGAAAAGGAGTCCCTTCCCAGGCCTGAGGTAGATTTAATTCATAAAGAGCATGACCTACTTCATGCATCGTTGAAGACAGTGAATCTAGATGATCCACATCATAGCGAGTCGTTATGCGCTGATCGAGAGGGGAAATATTAATACTAAAGGGGTGGCTTGAGACATCTAAGCGAGAATGAGTTTCAGGAAGTCCAAAGGCCTTTGCAACTTTTAGGCTTATTTTTTTTTGTTCATCTAACGAAAAAGGTCCCTTCAGGTCTTTCACTTTGACAAACTGACCGTCATCTTTAACTTTATGACTAATTTTGATAAGACCTGAGCGAAGATCGCTAAACAAAGACCTGATTTGATTGGAATCAAATTCTTTATCATGCAATCTGATGAGAGCATCATAGGGACTCTTCACCTTAAAAAAGCTCGCCTCTTTTCTTTTTAGATTAATCAGTTTTTGCAGATGTGGTAAAAAAAGCTTAAAATCATTTTCTTTTTTTGCCTTGGCCCAAGTATGAGTTGCATGTGATGAGGCCAGCGATAGCTCTTCAACGTGTGACTTTGGTAGGGCCACCTGAAGCTTATAATCCCAATCTAATTCCTGGAAAAGTTTTTTATCTAAGCGAGAGAGTTTCTCATCTTGAGAAAACTCCTTGAGCATCTTTCTGTAATTGGGATTTACCAGATGATCATGAATTTTGCCCTGAATATAGCTTAACCTTTGGGCACGATCATTGATCGCCCCTGAAGGCATCATGGTTTCCATGTCCCAATGAAGTAAACTTTGAATACTTTTGAGGTAAGAGTATTCTTTTAAATAGTGTTTAATTTTATTTTTAGGTGATATTTTTTCCATGAATCAATTCTAAACCAAGTTGAACCCATGGAAAGAATTTTCCTCAAGAAAATTGCTCTATTGTCCGGAGGATGGTGTCAATGTCGACAGGCTTACTCAAAAATGCCGCGACCCCGTAACCTCTGATCTTTTCAGCAGCATTGGCCTCTGCGGACATGGCCACCACGGGAATGCTAGACCAATTTGAATGCTTCATGAGCTCTTTGCGAAGCCCATAACCATCAAGGACCGGCATCATTAAATCCATCAGGATTAAATGGGGAAGCTCCTGGGCCCTCAGGACCTCTAAGGCTTCCTCGCCATGAGCAGCCGTCACCACTTCGTAGGCTTCACTTATCAAAAGCTCTTCCAACAATTCCCTGATGGAAATATCGTCTTCAACAATCAGTATTTTTTTTGTCACGCTCGATTCCTTTTTTCTTAATAAGGCAATGCTAAAACAAAAGTAGAACCACCACCCTCTCTGCTATCCACATAGATCTGGCCTTTATTTTCTTTGACTATTTGTTTAGCAATATAAAGACCGAGTCCTAGTCCACTCACTTCTCTTGAAGAGACGGCCCTTTCGTATCGTTCAAAAATTCTCATGCGATCTTCTTCTTTAACCCCGGGCCCCTCATCATGAACTAAAACCTTGACTTCATTTGATGTTTTTATGAGTTCCACATTAATGGGTTTACCTGCACCATACTTAAGAGCATTGGTCAGTAGATTAACAATCACTTGCTCCATTCGATAAGCATCTATCTCCATCTTCACGGGCCGACATAACTGATAGCGTATATAAGACCCGACCGATTCAACCTGGGGTTTGAAGCGATCTAAAACATCTTTAATAAAGGTGCTGAATTCAACTTCTTCTTTTATAAAATTCAGTTTCCCCGCACGAATTTTAGAAATATCTAACATATCGTCAATCAAGCGATTAATGCGTGAAAGATGTCTCAAATCTGTATCCACCATCTGTTCAATTTTTTTTGCACAAAGAGGATCAGTCGCCCCCTTTATCATATTTCTTTTTCGCATTTGATTTTGAAGAATTAATGTTTGCAAAGGTGTCTTCAATTCATGGGAGGCAATTGAAACAAACTCATCTCTCGTTTTAACCGCCTCAATACGATCTGTAATATCCATCACCGTCCCCATCATCAGGGTTGGAGAATTTTTATTATTATAGACCGCAACACCAGTCATCTGAACCCATCGAATGGCGCCATCAGTTCTGATTACACGGTGATCAACCCGGTAGGATTTTTGATGCCTGAGGGCATCGGTAATAGTGAGATAAACAAGATCTCGATCATCAGGGTGCACGAGTTCATTGAATGACTTCACTGTTTTAGGAAGCAATTTCGGAATGGCCCCATAAATTTTTTCCGCTGTTTCATCCCACTGAATCTCTTCTGTTCCGGGAATCCACTCCCAAACTCCAATCTTACCCGCCTTCACAGCGAGGCTTAAGCGCTCAGAGATCAGTCTTAATTTTTCCTCAGCTGCTTTTCTTTCTGTCGCACTCTTCACCAGTGCGACTTGAGTTGCCATTTTCTCCGTGACATCTTGATGAATTACGGCCAGCTGTTGGACATTTCCGTTCTGATCCATCACAGGATAAATCCAAGACTCAAGCCATCTTCCTCTTCCAATGTTCACTGATTTTTGAGGGTCATAGTAAAAGGCTTCAAGTTCAACGGTCTCACCCTTGAGTGCTTTGAGCAATCCTTGGTGAATTGGGCCATTTAAGATTTGATCGTCGCGGAAAACATTATATTCAATCACCTCATGCTTTGAGAATTGGAACATAATTTCCCAGGCCCGATTACCCTCAAGTAAATCACCGTTAATTCCAAAAATTTGCATGGGGAATGCAGATTGCTCAAAAAAAGCTTTAAAAAGATTTTGGTACTCCAACTGACTCTCTTTTTTAAACGGCATATCTCACCTCAATCCGAAACTATTAAGACCATCTTAATATCCAGAAAATTTTCTCTAAATTTAAGATGGGCCAGAGCATGACAAAGGTAATGCTCTCCGGCAAGGGTCTCAACCTTATTTTATCCTTAAGATTTCATCCCAATCAGTGGTGTATTTAGCGGATCGATAGTTGGCGACAGTCTTCCAGTTTTGTCCGAGGCCACAGGCGGCACTTTGAATGGTACGGGCCCCAAACTTTTTATTTATAAGATCAATCACCTGATTAAGATCTTCTCGATCTCCTTCATGCTCATCAAAAAGATCAAGCTGGTTTTGATTTTGAGGAATCAAATGATTAAGTAAAACCCCCGCCTTCTTATACTCAAAACCAGGTTTATAGATTTGATTTAAGATCTGATGAGAAGCCTTGATCAGCCTTAACGTATCAGAGGTGCCTGTGACAAAATTAAAGCTCCCTGAGTTATGATACTGGGGATTTCCTTCTTTAAAAAAATTGGTCTGAATAAAAGCAGTCAAGCTAAAGCAAACACTTTTTTGTCGGCGAAGCTTTTCTGCGGCCAAAGAAGAAAATTCCGCCAGAGCTTCCGCGAGCTCTTTTTTGGTATAAACTGAAGCCCCAAAACTTCTTGAAGCCCCAGTATTTTTCTTATCCTGAGGAGCTTCGACAGAGAGACAACTCACCCCCCTTAATTCTTCTTGAATCTCTCGCCCGGTTTTGGTGAGAAGACGCTGAATCATTTTTTCATCGCGGTAAACTTTAAATTCATAAGCGGTCTTAATCCCTAGCATATGTAACTTAGTCGCACTCGCGCGCCCAATGCCCCAAATATCCTCAACTGGAAAAGAGCGCAAGACCTGATCGATCTCGGCTTCATTCTTCATCACAAAAACACCGGTTCTTTTTTTAGCGATCTTGTTGGCCACTTTTGAAAGAACTTTTGTGAGTGAAAGACCTATCCCAACGGGAAGTCCTGTTTGCTGTAAAATCTCTGTGCGAATTTTTTTTCCATACTCTTCTAAATCCCAATCATCAAAGCCATCCAGTTCTAAAAAGGCTTCATCCACTGAATAGATTTCAAGACGAGGAGTAAAATCTCTTAAGATGCTCATCACTCTGCGAGACATATTATCGTAAAGTGTATAATTCGATGAAAAGACTGCGACGTTGTGTTTTTTTATTTTATCTTGAATCTTAAAGTAAGGCTCACACATGATCCCCAGACCAATTTCTTTGGCCTCTTTAGTAAAAGCAATCGCGCACCCGTCATTATTAGAAAGAACAATCACAGGCCGTCCTCGAAGCTCAGGCCTAAAAACTCGCTCACAAGAACAATAAAAGGAGTTACAATCCACCAGTCCGAAGAGTCTCATCGATAATCCCTCAGCAGTGTTGTCACCACTCCCCAAAGAAAATCTCCCCCCTCTGGATCCTGCATTTTAAGCCTCTGGATTGAATAGCGCTCAAGCTTGAACTCTCCGGACAGAACCATCAAAACTAAATCCCCTTCTTTAGGCTTGAGAGCACGATCGATAATGAGTTTATCTTGCGCCCTGAGTCCGAGGCCGTGAGCATCACTACTCACCTCCACCAAAAAAACACTGGGATTTGTTAATTGATAACGCTCATCTAACGAGAGACCTTTTTCTCGATACTCTGAACAGGGAGATTGAAAACCAGTGATTTGATAAAAATCGCTCATAGCTCAATTTACGTATCTTTTACGTAAATATCAAGAGGTGTGATTTTTGCCTACTAAATGCCTAAAAGTTCGAAGCCACTCTCTATGCCGCAAAGGGCCAACCGAACAAAAACCTTTTCGGTCAATTAATTAAAAGGCATAGTTTAATGATGAGAAAAACTCTTCTTCTTCTTATTGGACTACTGGCCCTCAATACTCTTTGGGCAGCCTCACTCCCACAAAAGTACACAGAACTTTTACCCTATGTTCAAGCAGCACCTGATCAGGGAGACACTAATACATGCTGGTTTATGGCCTCAACAGGAGCTATGGAGCTTTTATTAAATAAGCGGGATCAAATTAAAAATCCCATTCCTTTTGGAAGATATGATTTAGCGGAATCATTTCTCATTTGGCAAAACAACTTTAGAGACAGAGAAAATCCACCACAACACTTTATTGAAGAAGTCGTGAAGCGCTTTAATTATGGCGAGGCCATTCACCAATCGGCCTGGCCATTTCATGCTTACAATAGTGACGGGACAACAAATGATGATGTTTGGAATATTCATCCAAACTTTAAAACACTTCCTCGCCTCCAAGTCCCTCAAGTGAAAACTCAACTTCTTTTTTCAAGAGGACGCAAGTACGACACTTATGTTTTAAAACAAGAGGACGTCCAAAAAGTTAAAGAAGCTTTAGTAAGAACAGCATCGCCCATCATTATTAACTATAATGATGATGGCTACTGGCATGTGATTTTAATCGTGGGCTATGATGATACACTCAAAGGCGATTGCTATGAGCTAGATGAAGATGAGTGTAATGAACTAGGATCTTTTTATGTGCGAGATTCAAACGGAAAAAGAATTGAAGCCAGGGCCTATAATTGGTTTCTTATTAAGGCCAATGCAGCGGCAACTGTAGGACTCAAATAGGCTACGGATACTTTCCGATCAGGCTTAGAAATTCCATTCTCAGTTTCTTTTCATCTTTAAACTTCCCATCCAATGCTGATGTAATCATAGAAGCTCCAGCCTTCTTAGCACTTCGGCAAGTTAAGCATCCGTGAGATCCCTCGATCACCACCATGACACCTGCAGGCTTAAGTTCATTTTTAATAGACTCCATAATACCGTGACACATTCTTTCTTGAAGCTGAGGCCGTTGAGCATGGCAATCAACGATGTGGGCCAGCTTTGAAAGACCTACTACTCGCGATTGATCACCTTTAGTAGTATCTGGTAAATAACCCACATGGGCCTTACCTGTGAAAGGAAAGAAGTGGTGACTACAAAGTGAGGTGTAATCAATATTTTTTAAGATAATGACATCATCATATTTTTCAGCTGGAAAAGTTGTAGAGAAAATTTCTTTTTCATTTGTCCCAAGACCTGAGCAAACCTCTAAAAGAGCACGGGCCATACGGTTAGGTGTTCCTTGAAGGTTTTTGTCATCGAGATCAAGTTGGGGAAAAGCTTTTTTAAGACCTTGTAAAACAAGTTCATAACCTTTGGCCATATCCTCACGAGCAGAATTAAGCTCAATCGCCCGGCCACGTATTTTGACGAGTTCACCATCTAAAAACTTTTCAGGGTTTTCAGCACGAGCAAGAGCACGGGCAAGATCTTTATTGTAAGTTGACTCATAGGCCATAGATTAATCCTTGTTAGTGGATTGGGTATATCATGAAGAAAAGCCGATTCAAAGACTTTGAGTAAAGTCTACCCAGAGTCCAAACATGCTCATGTCCGGCGATCGATCAGAGTAAATTTCTGGACTTAGACCACCTTCAAGGCCTATTAAGACCCTAGCATCCCATAGAAATCACCCGACAAATATTAGACGTCTACCAGTCTGATTAGCTTGCTTATAAACATGGCCCCAAGAAAAGGACTTGGTGCAAATGAAAAAATATGAAAAAATTTTCTCACATGAAATTTAAAGTTCTCATTCTTTTTTCTGTCTTAAGTTTTGCGCTTCCAACCTTTGGGTTTGATGCCAATATTAAAATGGTTAACTTTGACTCCAAAGATCAATCAAAAATTCTAAAGGCAATTAAAGTTATTAAAAAAGTCATGAGTTCAAGTGAGTTCAAACAAAAAATTCTGGAACATACTTTTGAAGGAGAAAGAAAATTTCTAGATAATAAGGGTCACTCCAATGAAGAAATCCTTCAAATCATTCTTGATGGAGCAGAAGAACTTCATCCTGTTAAAAATGGACAAATGGACATAGAACTTGAGCTCATGGAATCAAAAAGTAAAACCGTTGGCCATACTTATCCAGATACAAAAAGAATCTGGATCAATCGAAAATATTTTAACTCCTTTACAACAGCTGAAATTGCCAACAATCTCTTTCATGAATGGTTGCATAAATTAGGTTATGATCATGCATCTCACTATTCAACCGAGAGAAACTTTTCTGTCCCCTACGCCATTGGTACTTTGATGGGAGAGCTGGCAAAAATATATGCTGATGAAAGTCACTTATAAATCTTAAGCTAATTTTCATTTAATAAAATCTTCACCTCATGCCACTATCAACTCCACTAACATGAGGAGGTCCCATGCAAGTCTCAGAAGTTATGCATCAAGGTGTCACCATGGCCCAAATTGGAGACTCATTTCAACGTGTCGCCAATCTGATGAAAAAATATGATATCGGAATTGTACCGATCTATAAAAACGAGCGCCCTGTTGGGATTGTCACGGATCGAGATATTGTCGTGAGCGGACTGGCCCATGGACACAGGCCCGATGAGCCCATATCACTGGCCATGACTCATAAAGTGATCTCCGTTTATGAAGATCAACATCTTAATGATGCCATTCACCTGATGGAAGAAAATCAAATATCACGTCTTCTTGTCTTGGATAGAGGTGATAGACCAGTGGGAGTCATTTCACTTCAAGATCTTTTAAGAGAAATGTCCGATGACCATTTAAAAGCAGAAGTGTTATCAGAGATTAAAAAAAGTTGAGGTCAAAGATGAAAATGATTTTAAGTTTTTTGATCAGTTCAATTCTGATGAATATGGGGCACAAACCACAATCAAACTGGAAACGCAAAAAAAGAAAAGGGGCACTCAGTGCCCCTTGGAGCTAAGTCTTTTTTTTGCCGATGATAAAAAGGACAAGAGCAGCTGATCCAAAGATCATGATACTAAAAATATCGGAGCTACCAAGTGAACCGATATAAGAAGAAAAATCCAAGGCCTCAGATAGGCCATTCACTATTTGAGTCAGGGCCAGGAGAATTCCTGCAATCGCACCACCAGCGATAAGACCTGATGAGAAGAGAACTCCCGTCCCCGTTTCAGCTTCGGCTTCAGACTCATGACCATTTTTTCGGTCTACCAGATAACGAACAATTCCCCCAATAAAAATGGGGCTTGAAGCTGAGATCGGTAAGTAAACTCCAACAGCAAAAGGGAGTGCAGAAATTCCGCAAAGCTCTAAAACAAGTGCGAGGGCCACACCTAGAAGAACCAGACCCCATGGTAATTTCTGGGTGAGAATACCATCAATAATTAAAGACATGAGTCGTGCCTTAGGTGCTTCATACTTAGTGACACTGGTCCCATCATCTCTTTTATTGAGTTGTCCATTAATTCCAGGATCAACCAAGTAAATAACCTTTCCTTCATCGTTCACCAGATATTTGCCGGGGTTAAGAACTTTCAGGATAGAAGCATCAGACTGATCAGTGACTTGGAACACATGGTACTCATTTGAATCAGCGCTGCTCTCTGGGCCATGAAGCTTCTGTTTATTTTTAAGTAACATTTTATCTTGAACAATATATTCAGGAACATTTTTTGAATAGATGGTAGAAGCGTCATTAAGAAGTTTAAGAGAATAGCCAATGACAATAGCACTTGTGAGTGCCCCAATGAGAAGTCCAATTTGCTGATATTTTGGTGTCGCCCCAACGATATAACCTGTCTTTAAATCTTGAGAAGTCGTTCCAGCATTCGAAGCAGCAATACAGACAACTGCCGCAATACTTAAGGCACCGACTCTATGCTCTGGGCCAATCCATCCCACGGCAAGAAAAATGAGACAAGTTAAAAGGAGAGTCGCGACTGTCATGCCTGAAATGGGATTAGAGGATGACCCAATTTCTCCTGTGAGTCTTGAGCTTACAGTGACAAAAAGAAAACCAAAAATGATAATGAGGATGGCTGAAAATAAATTTATATGAAGCGCCGGCGCAAACCAAAGACCCAAGACCATCAACAACGTACCAATAACAACAAAAGAAAAAGGTAAATCTTGCTCAGTTCTTTCAAACTCCTTTGTTCCCTGTCTCGAACCCATGACACTTGCAAGCCCAGACTTAGCACCACTTAAAATGGTAGGTAGACTTTGAAAAAGAGAGATGATTCCACCAGCTGCCACTGCCCCCGCGCCAATATAAAGAACATAATTTCTCCAGATATCATGAATAGACATGTCTTTAATGAGCATTTTTGCTGGATAGAGTGGTCCACTTTGATTTTCACCAAATAAAGTGATCAGAGGAATGAAAACAAAACTTGATAAAACACCACCGGCCATCATAATCGCCGCAGTTCGAAGACCAATGATGTAACCTACTCCTAAAAGCTCAGGGGAGACTTCAGCAGAAATAGCCGAGCCCTTAAAAAAACTAAATACTTTTTCAGGCACATCCTTCCAAAGTTTCATTCCAACATTAAGAAATTTATAAATAAGCCCAAGGAAAAAACCACCGAAAACAATTTTCCCTGATGAGCCCCCTTTCTCTCCCACCATCAGAACCTCGGCACAGGCCGTACCTTCTGGATAGATAAGTTTTCCATGCTCCTTAACAATAAGCGCCTTACGCAATGGAATCATCATCAACACACCTAAGAGACCCCCAAGAATTGAAACTGTCATCACTCGATTAAGATCTAGGTCATAACCTAAAATTAAGAGGGCGGGCATTGTCACGGCGACTCCAAAAGCGATGGACTCCCCGGCCGATCCAGTGGTTTGAACCATATTATTTTCAAGAATTGTCGCCCGACGAAAACCAAAGAGATGGGAGAGACCTTTAAAGAGTGTGATAGATAAAACGGCTACAGGTATGGAGGCAGAGACAGTCATCCCTACTTTCAACGCCAAATATAAGGATGAAGCTCCAAATAATATGCCCAAGAATACACCCATGATAAGAGGGCCAATACTGAACTCTTTAAGTTTTTGAACTGCTCCGATATAAGGCTTAAACTCTTTCATGTCGTTCCCCGAATGAGGTTTTAGGTGATTAGAAAATCAATCTTAATCATCAAAAACTAAGTTGAATAGTCATTTAAAAGGATCTTTTACCTTCTTTACCAGAATCTGGAAATCATTAGAATTATGGTCACAAGTAAAAAGGGAGTTCACTATGTCAAAATGGACAGCACAAGTACAAGTTAAATGGACGAAAGATGCCCCTGTTTGGGAAAATTGGAATTGGCTCAAAAAATGGACAGAAGTAAAATGGGCCGCTTCAACCATGGGTGAATGGGATATGATTCTTTGGGTTGATTGTAAAACACCTGAAGAATTAGAAAAATTTGTTCATGAGAAGCTTTGGGCAAAAAAATGGGTTGCGGATACAAAATCCACATGGACTAAAGAAGTTTGGAACAACTGGAAAAAATCTGCTTAAGCATTAATGCCCCGAAAGGGGCTTTTTTTATGATTAAACTATCATCATGAAAAGAATATTCTTCATCGTTTTATTCCTCGTCTTATTTTTCTCGCCTTTCTTTTGGTATTTTAATTGGAGCTTTGGAAACACAAGATATTCGAGTTTAATTACAACCCTGTTTTTTCTCAGCATACTCTTCCCTGTTTTACGCAAAGTGAGGCATGTTTCACATTTATCATTCTTCTCCATGGGTCTTTTGAGTTTTATTTTTTTATTTGCTCTGACAAAAGACATCGCAATCCTGTTTAATCTCACCATAGAGCATGATTGGGTCTTTGGTGCTTCGATTTTATTAGGTCTCGTCGCCACAAAAAATGCCCTAAAAAAGCCGATCATTAAAAACATAAGGGTTGAGATTGAAAACTTACCCCAAGAGCTCTGTGGGCTAAAAATTGCTCACATTTCAGATCTTCATATTGGACCGTCTATTGGAAAAAATTATGTGGAGAATGTAATCAATGCAGTCAATGACCTAAAACCAGATTTAATTGCATTAACTGGAGATATTGGTGATGGTCCCGTCAAAGAGCACAGAGAAGCTATTGCTCCTATTGGAAAATTAAAATCTAAACTTGGTGTTTTTTATGTGCCTGGAAATCATGAGTATTACTGGGATGCAAATGAATGGATGAATGCTCTCAACAATTTAAAAGTTATCGTGCTGGTGAACAGGGGTAAAATACTAAATTACAATGATAAAAATATTCTCATCTGTGGAGTCCCTGATCCAGTCAGCAAATTAGAACTTGATATAATCACACCTCTACAAATTGAACCGAGTGCTCCGCTTAAAATTCTTCTCTCTCATCGACCAAACCTATCAGCAATAGCTGCACAAAATGGCTATGACTTGCAGCTTTCTGGCCATACTCATGGTGGTCAATTTTTTCCTTGGACAATCGTTGTTAAATTAATTCATAAAAATGTAGCGGGTCTTTATAGGGTCAACAAGATGTGGCTTAACGTGAATCCTGGGACTGGAAGCTGGGGACCGATGATGCGACTTGGGACGCGAACTGAAATTTCTCTGATCGAGATAAACTTACCACACCAAGTACATGATTCTTTAGTAAAAAATCTTTAGATACACTTTGGTTTTAATTTAAATACATGAATGACAAGATCCTAAGATGAGAAAAACTTCTCTTATCTTTTTAATGATTTTCCAAACAATACTCTCAATGGGAGATTTACCTATTCTAGAAAAAAACATCGACTTCAATAAAAGGATGAAAAGAGATCCGGCCGAGGATAAAAAAAACAAGCAACAAAAAATGGAGGACTCAAAAAATGAGCGAAACAATAATAGTAAAGATCAAAGAAAGTCATCAAATCATAAGAAAACTTTTTGAAGAAACTGAAAAAGAAAAAAATATTGAAATCAAAAAAGATTTATATCTTCAATTAAAAAGTGAATTGATTGCCCATATGGAGAGTGAAGAAAGAACTATCTATAAACATCTTACTGAAGATGTCGGGGATGAGGAGGCAGAGAATTTGGCCCATGACGCTTTTGATGAACATGAACAAATAAGAGAAACGATAGAGGAATTAGATAAACACACAATTGAAAACCCAAGATGGAAAAAAATGTTTGAAAATTTAAAAAATGAATTTATTGATCATCAATTAAAAGAAGAAATAAGCCTTTTTGCAGAAGTTAGAGAAGAATTTTCAAAGCAAGAATTGATTGAATTTGGTATAGAGTTTGAAGAGGTTAAAATAGAACATTTTTCTTAATTTCAATTGCCAACTGGGGCAAGTAACGGTTTTAATTAAATTCATGCATTATAAAGCTGTTTTAATTGGAGCAACAGGACTCGTGGGCTCAGAGTTGCTTCAATATCTAATTAATGATGATAGAATTTCTCAAATCAGAGTGTTTGTAAGAAGCTCTACAGGTATTCAAAATCCAAAATTAGAGGAATTTATAGTTCAATTTGATGAACTCAATCAATGGCGTAAGGAAATTAAGGGTGATATTCTGTTCTCTGCTCTTGGAACAACTCGCAAGCAAGTCGGCACCAGAGAGGCCCAGAGAATTGTCGACTATGACTATCAATTAAGAGTCGCACAAGTTGCACGAATTAATGGGATTAAAAACCTAGTCTTAGTTTCGGCTTCCGGGGCGAATGTTAAATCTATATTTGCTTACTCAAAAATGAAAGGCGAGCTAGAAAGAGATGTCATGAAACTCTCCTTTGATAAACTTACAATAATAAGACCAGGACTTCTCAAGGGACTCCGAATTAAAAAAAGATTCTTTGAAGAAAAAGCTGGAATCATTTTTGGAATCATTCCCATGATCCCTAAACTTGAAGCGATGAAGCCAGTTAGTGGTAAATTAGTTGCATTTTGCTGCTTGGAAAAAGGTTTAGACGCAGAAAGGGGCCAGAGAATCATTGGCCCCAAAGATATTTTTCAGCAATTAAAATAAATTATTTTTTTCTGCGAATTGATTTGATGATGACTGGATCCATTGGAACGTCAGAGTATGAACCGATTTGACCTGTTTTAAGCATCTTAATTCTATTCACCACATGCATACCTTGAGTCACTTTACCAAACACAGCATAGCCCCACCCATTCACATCTTGTGAAGTGTGGTTAAGAAAACTATTATCTGAGACATTGATAAAAAACTGAGCAGAAGCTGAATGTGGATCTGATGTCCTGGCCATGGCCAAAGTTGCAACTTCATTACGAAGCCCATTGGTAGCCTCATTCTTAATTGAACCAACGGTCTTTTTTTCAACCATTTTTTCAGTAAAGCCACCACCCTGAATCATAAAGTTATTGATCACTCTGTGAAAAATCGTTCCATCATAAAACTTAGCATCAACATATTTAAGAAAATTTTTCACTGTCAGAGGAGCTTTATCTTGGAAAAGATCAATCTCAATAGTCCCATGATTGGTTTCAACAACGACTTGGGGTTGAACGGCAAAAGCTGAAAGACTAAAAATGCAGATAATCAATAAAATTATTTTGTTCATGACTAAATTCCTTTGATGAAGAATTTAATCATAAAACAAGAAACTGAAGATGTGTAATGTTTAATATGCAAAATCTAGTCAAAACGAGAAATTAATTGCCCACAAGCAATGGGAAAAGATTCATGAAATGGCAAATGCCCGTTTGTATTTATCGTATCAGGTAAATAAGTTCCAGGATTAACTCCAAAGACAATAATGACTGATTTTTTTAAATTCAAAGAAAAGAGATTTATCAATTTTTTAAATCCATCATGCTCATCAGTATCTATTTTTAATAAATCATCCAAAAGCTCGAAAAATGAGCCTGAATTTTGGTATTTGTAAGCTCCGACAGAATTACTCTGCGGGTGTGAATCATATCCTTTCATTTGCTCAGAGAGATCACCATCAATAGGAACAAGAATCAGGCCCACTTTCTTAGTCACTTCTTGCTCATCAATAATGCCATCACGGTTAAGATCATCCCTCAAATCAGGACATCTCTCAACGGTGTAAAGGTTTTGATGATGTAAAGAATCATGGGGTGATTTTTTCACATCAATTTCAACATTAATAATGTTATTTTTTACATTTAAACTACCCCAAGCATCAAAATCACCTGAGATATCTTCATTTAAAGGTTCAAAAACAATTTCGTAATTTCCTTCAAAAGAAGGAGATTTATAGAACGTTAAACTTTTGCCTTCCCCAGTACCTTTTTGACCACATGAGATAACAAAAAAGAGAATCATGAATAACCGATAATACATGTTGCCTCCAAATGAATCTCAGGGA
>CANEVK010000027.1 GCA_947442115.1 Bacteriovoracaceae bacterium
TATAAAATTTTTAAATTACCCCTTGGCACAAAGAATGCTGCTCTTTATAACCGAGAAGTGCATTTAGAGTATGAAGCGACTCATCCACAAGCTTCAGATCCCAACGTGGCCCGCATCGAAAAGACAGAACAATTTTCTTTTGTGATTCATCAAAGTTATGAAGCTGCTCGAACTGACCGCTGGATTGATCAAAAATTTAAAAATGATCTCATATGGTTTGTAGATAGCTTCACTACACTGCCTAAAGACTATAAAACGATTATTCGTTCAGAACAGTTAAAAGGCCCGATGCTGATTGAGACCAATTTAAGAGTTGAAAAAGCAGGATTTAATCATCTCCTTGAAAGCTCAGAAAATACCGTCTTCTCTCAGATCGCCTCGGTCTGTGGATCTCGAAAAATTTCTGAATGGGCCGATGAAAACTCAAGAGCTCAATTGCTTCGTAAACTTCAAGTCGGTGCAGAAAAGTGTGTCAAGACCATTGGGTCGCACTTCATTGATTTCAAAAATGACTACAAACAGAATCAACTTAAACCCTCCCTGGTTAAGTTCAAGACCTTTTTGACAAAATATTTTAAGAAGGCAGAAAATCTTGAAGCCTTAAGTGCTCTTTTTGGTCCCTCCAATACATTCATTCATGGACAGCTTAAGGCCACCACTCAGGCCAACGCTCAGTTTGTGACTTCGTTTTCTACTGGACAATTTCGAGGGCTCGGGGTTATTGATAACTTCAAAAGATCCTTGGGTTCAAGGCAACCGGCCAGTATTGTAAGTGAGTAAGTCGTGACAAAGTTATCCATTTCTCAAGCGCAAGAACTTCTGCTTAAAGGGGACGTCGTTGCGATTCCTACCGAAACCGTCTACGGACTGGCCGGATGGATTTTTTCTGAGGAAGGTCTGAAAAAAATTTTTTCCACTAAAGAGCGCCCTTTTTTTGATCCTCTCATCGTTCACATCGATACCATTGAGAAAGCAAAACTTCTCTCTTCAGAGTGGACAGTTGTGCATGATATTTTAGCGAAAGCTTGCTGGCCTGGACCCTTAACTCTTATTGCAAAAAAATCCGAACTTGTTCACCCTCTTATAACTTCAGGTTTAGATTCAGTAGGACTTCGTTGTCCAAATCATCCTCTAACTCTCGATCTTCTTTCCAAAATGGAAGGAGGACTCGCGGCCCCGAGTGCTAATAAGTTTGGAAAAACGTCGCCAACAACGGCTGAGCATGTGATTGAAGAATTTGCTCATTCAGTGAAAGTTCTTGAAGGCGGAGCTTGTGAAGTGGGTATCGAATCGACCGTGGCCGGAGTGGAATATTTTCAAGGCTTGTGGAGCGTCCTCATTTATCGTCCGGGATATTTTAGTGCTCAAAAGCTTCAACAAATTCTAAACGACGCTGGCATCAACGGAAATGTTTCCTATGCAGAAAGCCCCGTGGCACCTGGGCAACTCAAGCATCACTACATGCCCAACATTCCTCTGATCATCATCCCTGAGAATCGGAACTGGTCTGATGTTAAGGATAGTATTGAAACTAAGCTAAATTTAACTTTTTCTCAGCCTGCTCTTTGGAAACTACCCTCGGATCCCATCATGGCGGCCAGAGAGCTTTACCAAAAGCTCAGGGATTTTTCTCAGCATGGCCATGATTTGATCCTAGTCGCCCGAAATGCTGAAGATAAAAGCGAAGACTGGAAAGGCATTTGGAACCGGTTAAATAAAGCTAAGACCCTTGAGCTAACCGACCAGTTTACTTGGGTGGAATAATTTTCCTTTTAAATCTCTGATGCAATTCACGCTAAAATATTTCGGTGAAGCTCGCTCTGTTGATTCTTTTTATTTCATTCCAAGCCTTAGCGGAACTCAATCATGAGACCCATGATTTTTCAATTGAGTATGGTCTGGCCTATCAAACTTTAAAAGCTGAACAAAAAGATAACGGCTCTACCGGAAGATTCACCAGTGATCAAAATCCCTATTGGATTGGTGGCTACACTTATAAACTCACTCAAAACTGGGGTGTTCGCCTTTTTGGTGGAATAAGCCTCATTCGCTTTAATGAACCGGATTTCGGAACTCTGAAAAATGAAGACCAATCTCTTAATCACTATGGACTTGAACTCATTCATAAAACATCCCTACTTTCTAAGTTAAGCTATTTTTACTCTGAACAGGATCGTCCGCTCTACTATGCCAAATCCCCAGGGGTCTATGAAATAACTAAAGAAAAATTCTTGCAGGCCGGGATGCATTTTTCCCTCGGTCAAAGGCGCCGAATTGGTCTTATCTGGGGAACTGGACTAAAATTATTCACTATGTTTCCGGCCCATGGGGGAAATGTGGTCACAGAGACCGGGGGCGGACTAGAAGGATATGCACGACTTGGCTGGGTTGACCCCTTTGGAACACTCTACCAAATAAAAGGCATTTACCAGGCTGCAAGTGCCCCAAATGCCGATGTGAATTTTACCCATGAAATACTCGGATATTCTTTTTTAATCAGCCATACTTTCTGACTAAATTTCCTTAATTATTAAGCCGATAGACCAGTTATTAAGGGTCTCTTAATAAGACTCTTTTAGCTGAGAAGAGGAAATGGCTGGAAAGATACTTTTACTGATCTCCATCATGATGCTCATGTTGAGTGCGGGTTGTAATAACCCTAATGGTGAATCTGTTGTTTCTGCCAATCACACCCCACTCTTAAAACCTCCAGGCGCGTTTAAGTTTTCTCAAATTGTTGCGGCCAATGGAAATGTAACATTTCAGTGGCAACCTTCCGCTCGAGTGGCAAGTTACAAAATCTACATGGGAACTACAGAGAATGATATTTCAACTCCTGTTGATGTCACGAGCTGTACTCTGAGCTCTCGCTCATGTGCGCTGACTGGACTTATACCTTCAACTCTCTACTATTTTAAAATTGAAGCTATTAATACTGCAGGAACGACAGTTATTTCTCCTCTAGGCTCAGCGCTTTCAGTAGATGCTTTTGATATTAGCTCTTCTTCTGCTGGAGATGGACAAATTAGTTTGAGTTGGGGAGCTTCAACGAGAGCTACTAAGTACAACATTGTTTATGGAACAAGCTCTGGCTCTTACACGTCCACTGCTTCTAATGTGACTTCTCCCTACACTCTAACAGGACTAAATAACGGAAAGACATATTATTTAAAAGTTGTGGCGAGTAATGCCAACAATGGTTATGTTCTAAGCACCTCTGAAGCTAGTGAAAAACCTTTAGGACTTCCAACTGTTCCCTCTGGAGTTACCGCTCTTGCTCAACCTAGTCATATCGAACTAGATTGGACGAGTGTTCCAGGTGCCGATAGTTACCAAATCTATCGCGGAACCTCTTCAGGATCATTGACTCAATTGGCTTCAAATGTTGTAGCAAATAATTACTCTGATACATCTATCGTAGATGGTACGACTTACTATTACGCTATCAAAGCTTACAACGGACTTATTTCACCGCTTTCATCTGAAGTTTCTGGTAAATCTATTCCGGCTTTTAATATGACTTCATTGAGTGCGGCACCTTCAGCAAACCAACTGACTGTCGCATGGCCAACAGTTGCGGGTGCAGACAGCTTTGATGTCCAATACGGTACAACACCCTCAAGCATGATTTTTAGCGCAACAAATGTGACATCCCCTTATGTGCTAACGGGCTTAACTGGTGGGACAACTTACTACGTTAAAGTGTTGGCAAAAAATGCAGTGGGAAGTGGAACTACTCAAACCTCGACGAACCAATTACAAGCAGCTCCGATTGCAACCATTGCTGCACCAACTGGACTTACAGCTGCCGCAACCCCTGGCTCAGTCACACTGACTTGGTCGGCAGTCACAGGATCTTCGAGCTATGAAATTCTTCGCTCTAGCACGAGTGGTGGTCCCTACACATCCCTTCAATCTGGTATCGGAGCAACAAGTTTTACCGACTCAAGTGTTGTGAATGGAACAAGTTATTACTATGTGGCCCGCTCCTACAATGGTTACTCATCTGTGAACTCAGCTATAGTAGCGGCCAAACCAATTGCAAGTTTTTCCATTTCATCCGTATCCTCGACTTCATCGACTTCGCTTCAACTCTCTTGGATTGCTCCAGCTGGAGCTGATGCGTTTGATCTTGTTTATGGTACATCACCTTCGAGCTTAACGAGTTCTGTCTCAGGCATTTCATCGCCTTATAATTTAACAGGACTCAGTGCAAACACAACTTATTACCTAGCGATCCGTGGAAGAAATTCCGTGGGTACCGGAACCAACCTTCTTTCTTCTCAAAGTTCTCAAAAAACATCTTCAGCCGCTCCGACCAGTATTGCTGTCGTGGCTTCACCGGGACAAACTGTTCTTTCTTGGACAGCACCTGCTGGTGCAACTTCTTTCAAAATTTATCGAAGCACGGCTTCAGGTTCTGCTAACTATAACGAAATTAGCAATAATACTTCTTCTTCACCCTACACAGACACAGCTGTTTCTAATGGTACGACTTATTTTTATGCTGTGAAAGCGAGCAACGGAACTGACTCTGCTTACTCAAGTGAAGTGAGTGCTCGACCAATCGAAAATTTTAATATGACTTCAGTCAATATCGTTTCGGCTACATCCGCAAGTTTGGTTTGGCCAACAGTGACGGGAGCTGCAACCTATGATCTAAGATACGGAACATCATCGACATCTTTAACTTCGACTCTCACTGGTATCACGTCACCTTATACTGTGACAGGTCTTACAGCTGGTTCTACTTACTACTTCTCCATCCGTGCAAAAAATACCATCGGTGGAACAACTTATGTTGATAGTACCAATACCTTAAATCAAACCATGTCTGCTTCCGCTCCTACTGGAGTCGTCGCAACTTCAGGCACCGGTCAAATCTCCTTGAGTTGGAATACAGTGGCTACAGCTTTAAGCTACAATGTCTACCGCGGTACAGTCTCAGGCGTTCTTACTCAACTGGCCAGTGGAATAACGAGCACGAGTTATGTTGACTCTTCAGTTTCAGATGGAACTCAGTATTTTTATACCATCAGAACTTTTAATGGAACTGAATCATCGAATTCAAGTCAAGTGACTGGGATGTCGATTGCAAACTTCGCGCTTACTTCTGTCTCACCAACTTCGAGTACATCTCTTACGATCTCATGGCCATCTGTACTTGGTGCTCAAACATATGATGTGCTTTACCGGAATAATCCGACGGGCACTTACACAACGGCCTCTAATAAAACGTCTCCATTTATTTTAACTGGACTCGTGGCCAATACGACTTACTATGTTGTAGTTAAGGCAAAAAATACCATTGGATCAGGATTCTCTGTCAATTCATCTAATGAGCTTTCTCAGATTACACCTGTAGTAGCGCCGGCTTCACTAGTTGCGACGTTATCCTCTGGCGATATCAATCTCACATGGGGAAGTGTCACGGGTGCCTCTAGCTATTCAATTTATCGCTCTACGACCTCGGGCAGTTTTTCAACTCCACTTGCTACTGGTCTGACTTCCGCCACTTATGCTGACACAACAACATCTAGTGGAACAACTTACTACTATGTTGTATCAGCTTTCAACGGAGCTGAGTCAGCCAACTCATCTCAGGTATCTATCAAACCTATTGATGCCTTCAGTATTTCAAGTGCGTCTGTCGCAAGCTCTACGAGTATTGTTCTTACCTGGCCAGCGGTGACTGGAGCAGATTCTTATGATGTGAAGTATGGAACAAATCCGGCAAGTTTAACAACTCTTGCGACTCAAACGAGTCCAAAAACATTTACTGGTCTATCGGCCAATACCACCTACTACTTTGTGGTCATAGCTAAAAATGCTGTCGGATCCGGCAGTAGCGAAAGCTCTGCTCAAGTAAGTGCTAAAACACCAACTGCAGCTCCTGGCCCAGTGAGTGCTTCTGCCACTCCATCGCAGATTGCTTTAAGCTGGCCAGCAGTGACTGGTGCGACATCTTATAATATCTATCGAGGCACTAGCGCTGGCGCAAGAACTCTCCTCGCTTCAGCTGCAACGAACTCCTATAATGATGGAGCTGTTTCCAATGGAACAGATTATTTCTATACTGTTCGTGCCACCAATGGAGCTGAATCAACAGATTCTACCGAAGTCTCAGCAAAAGCGATTGGAGTTATTTCGATTTCAAGTACTTCAGTCTTGAGTTCAACCAGCATTCAAATTAATTGGAATTCTGCAGCTGGAGCAGATTCTTATGACGTCAAGTACGGTACAAATCCTGCAAGTTTAACAACTCTAACTGGTCAAACAAGCCCTAAGACTTTTACAGGGCTTACTACCAACACCACTTATTATTTTATTGTTGTTGGTAAAAATACCACTGGTGCTGGAACCAATTATTCATCGGCCCAGACTTCAGCAACCACTGCTTTTGGAGCACCATCTGGACTAGCGACTTCAGGGACTCCTGGTCAAGTTGCCCTCAGCTGGAACTCCGTAAGTGGGGCCTCTCAGTACAAAATTTTCCGAGGAACCACTTCTGGTTCGCTCTCACAGCTTTCGACCTCTACCACTAATTCTTATACTGACTCTACAGTCAGTGACGGGACTGTTTATTTTTATACCGTCAGGGCCTTCAACGGTACTGACTCTGCAGACTCAACTGAAGTCTCTATTAAAACCATTGCACCAATAACAATCACAGCTGCAACAGTCCTTGGGCCAACAAGTATTGATCTGACTTGGCCAAGTGTCGCAGGAGCTGATTCCTATGATGTTAAATATGGGACGAATCCTGCGAGCTTAACCACACTCCCTTCTCAGACGAGTCCAAAATCTTTCACAACACTAAGTGCAAATACGGCATACTATTTTGTGGTCGTTGCAAAGAATACGACAGGTACAAGTACTTCTCTGAATTCAGATACAGTAAGTGCCACAACTCCTTTTGCTGCTCCAACTGGTTTAATCGCCTCTGCAACTCCTGGTCAGGTGGGATTGAACTGGACAGCCGTTTCTGGAGCTACGTCTTATAAGGTTTATCGAGGAACTAGTTCTGGTGCACTTAGCTTGTTAGGTTCATCTTCCACCAATGCCTACTTGGATACGACTGCCGTAAATGGTACCACATACTTTTATACCGTACGGGCCTACAATGGTCTTGAGTCTGCTGACTCCAATGAGGTGAGTACGCAACCGATCAGTAATTTTTCTCTCACTGCAGCCTCTGCGGCTTCTGCGAGTTCAATTAATCTAACTTGGGGATCAGCAACAGGTGCATCCACATATGATGTTCAGTATGGAACAAGTCCTGGCGTCTACCTGACTACTGTTTCGGGAGTAACATCACCTTATACACTTGGATCACTTTCTTCAGGTACTACTTATTACATCAACATCCGAGCAAGAAATACCGTCGGTTCTGGAACAACTCATGATTCAAATGAGCTTAACGCCAAAACAGGACTTGGGGCCCCTGCAACTTTATCACTCGTCGGCTCTTCAACGAATGTGGCCATCAGCTGGTCAGCTGTCAGTGGTGCGACTAACTATAATGTTTATCGTGGTACGAGCAGTGGTGTTTACTCTCAATTAGCGGCAGCAGTTACGGCCACGAGCTATACTGACTCGACTGCGGCCAATGGCACGACCTATTTTTATGTTGTCCGATCCAATAATGGAATTGAGTCAGTGAACTCCACAGAAAAATCTATTCAAACAGTTGGAAGCTTTACGCTCTCTTCTGTGACAGTCAATTCTTCATCAGCTCTCACTGTGGCCTGGGGTTCTGCTTCGGGTGCAGCGACTTATGATGTGATTTATCGTCCAACATCTGTTGGAGCTTCCACCACTTTGACTAATAAGACCTCACCTTTTAGCATCACTGGATTAGCAGCAGCGACAAGCTACTCCGTTTCAGTCAAAGCCTCCAACGTTGTAGGTGTAGGAGCAAGTTACACCACTACAGAAACGGCAGCGACCACTTCCACAGCTCCACCTTCTACACTGACTGCGAGCACCACTCCAGGAAATGTGAGCTTGAGCTGGAGTGCTGTAACGGGAGCAACTGGTTATAAAGTTTATAGAGGAACGACAACTGGAGTCTATTCACTTCTTGCAACAGTAGCGGTTTCTCCTACCACTTACACAGACTCAACGGCCGTGAATGGAACTCAGTACTTCTATGTTGTTCGCGCCACTAATGGAACTGAGTCTGCCAACTCATCTGAAGCGACAGCAACACCGATTAGTAGTTTTACGATCTCAAGTCTCTCAGTCATTTCTTCAACCAGTCTGCAAGTCTCATGGGCCGCCACTGCCGGGGCCGCAAGTTATGATGTGTATTACCGTACCTCGACTGGAAGTTATGGAGCACCGATAACGGGAGTGACATCTCCGTACACCGTTTCTGGTCTCTCTCCAAATACGACCTATGTTTTCAAAATCAATGCTAAGAATGCCATTGGTTCAGGTTCATCTGTTTTTACTGCAGAGTCCTCTCAAATCACACCAGTCGCAGCTCCAACATCATTAGCAGCGGCCGGAGGCTCAAGCACTGTGTCTCTCACATGGGTAGCCGCTTCAGGAGCGAGCAGCTATAAAATTTATCGGGGAACAGTTTCTGGTTCTCTGACCCTACTCGCTTCTGGCGTCAGTGGCACAACCTATTCAGATAATACTGTCAGCAATGGAACAAGTTACTTCTATGCCATGAGTTCATTTAATGGTGCAGATTCAGCTCAAACAACTGAAGTGAGTGCGAAGCCTATAGCTGCTTTTACTATCTCTTCAGTCAATTCAACAAGCAGTTCATCTCTCACAGTCAGCTGGTCAGCAGTCGCCGGAGCCGACAGTTATGAAATAAAATGGGGAACTGCCAGCAATAGTTATGGAACACCTGTCACAGGAGTGACTTCAGCTTACACCATTTCAGGTCTGAGCTCTGGAACCACATACTTTGTTAGAGTCGTGGCAAAAAACGCTGTAGGTGCAGGAACGACAGTAAATTCTTCTGAATCGAGTGCGGCCACAAATTCTCCGCCTATGATGGGAGGTATTGGTGACCAAACAATTGATGTCGACACATCAGGAACCTACACTTTCAGCCTATCTGATGCCAACCATGTTCTGTCTTGCTCGAGCGCTCTTTCTGGAAGTTCATCCAACACAACACTTTTACCAAACTCAGGAATTACTTTTGGTGGATCTCTCGCCACAGGTTGTACGATTACAGTGACTCCTGCTGCTACACAAACGGGAACAGCAACGGTTACAGTCACTGCCACCGACGGTGTTTCTCCGGTAACACAAACATTTACTTTGACAGTAAACTCTTGCACAGTGGCTTCCATTGAATGGGTGACTCAGCCTCCAGCGACAACACAGGCCGGAGCAACTATGGCCACGGCCCCAAAGGTAAAACTCTTAAAATCAAACGGAAGCTTATGTACAACAACTACGACGCCAGTTTCTCTCACTATTGGGACTGATGCATCAACTCAAGGGGATGCGATTGTAAACACTGGAGACACAGCAACACCATCGGGAGGATATGCCACTTTCAGTTCAGTGAAAGTGAATCGTGCAGGAGCCGGACACACCTTCCTAGCGACACAAGGTACAGTGACTTCAGATCTTGAATCAAGTCCGTTTACAATCACTGCTCTCACAACTGCTACGACTCTAGTTTTTGCTCAACAACCACTCTCGACTGGAGCTTCAAGTACTTTATCACCAACTGTGACAGTAAGAACCGCAGACACTTACGGTAACTATGTTGCTCCTGCTACTAATACCACTGTGAACCTCGCACTCAAGAATAGTCCATCTGGAACAACAGCCACTGGGGCCAGTGGAACTTCGGTAACGGCGAGTGCTTCAGGGGGAAGTGCCGGAATTGCTTCATTTACTACTTTCAGTGTATCAACTGCAGGAACTTACTTTGTAACTGCTTCAGCGACTGGATACACTAGCATTAACTCTTCTGCCTTTTCAATTTTAACTCTTGTACCGCAAAACGTAGCCTCAGTAATTGAACTTGTTCAAGGGCCGGTTTCACTCAGCAGTACTTCAACGACTTACTTTGAACAAAGTGGAGTTTCTTTAAGTAGTAATAACTTTAATGGAACAGGATTAACTTACAAATTTCAAATTGTCGCAACCAATGCAGGAGGGGGAAACTCTACCGTTCGACTGCGTGTTGGTACTACAAGCTATGCCAGTGTAATAGTTCCTGGGAATGTCTCAACACCAAGCATGTATACAACAACCTTCAGTGGTACACCTACAACAGCTCAAAACATTTATCGACTCGCTCTCAGAAGCGCAACGGGTGGTGGTACTATAACCATTTACTCAGCTAGAATTATTGCAACTGCGACAAGTGCCACCAAAGCAATGATCTATGTCCCTCTCACCTCAATGCCGGAAACTGGGTTGACTGGAATCACTACAACCAGCACCTCAGTAAGCTCGAGCATGCCATCACCAAATGACCAGTACTTCCCGAGCTACACCTGGGATCTTAACAAATTTAACCGAATTGATACTGCTGAATTAGTTGTCTCAGGTCTTGGCGTAAACTCTTGTGTAAGTTTATGGAATAAAACCACTAATACTCAGATCGGTTCCACAGAACTCTGCGCGGCCAGCACTGCTGTAATTCAAAGGCTGGCGATCTCCACGACGCTTTTTTCGACCTCGGGAGAGCTAGAAGTCCGTTTAAGAAGTACTACGGGAGCCACGGCCACACTTTATAAGGCCGGTCTAATGCTGAAGATGGTGGGCCTTTATGATGTGAAAACGATTGCCCGAGCGATTCCTGCCACGACCCTAACAACAAATACTAATTTTAATAAAAACCGATTCACCAGCTTTGAGTCAAATTTTGGGACATCTGTCAAAAATAACTATTTTAATTGTCGGGCCAAAGCGAACACCACAGGGTCAGGAAGCCTGCTCGTCAAAGATTATGGATTAGATAATTCATCAGCAACTGTAGCCGTAAACACAACGACCCCAACTTCTACTATTACTTCATCTACTATAAATTTATCTAATCAATCAACATATGAAGTCCTATCAGCAGGTCCACTGGCCACCACCTCTGGTAGACACATGTTCGCCAACTATGCCCACACCTCTGGTAGCTTTAATGTCTCACATTGCCTCTTTGAGCTTGAAGTAGCCTACTAACCTCTCTTGCTAATCAAATCTTTTTTAAGGACAATTAAAGAGCGCCCATAAAGGAGCTCTTATGATGATTGCCTTAATTATAATTTCACTCTCCCTTATTTTCTTTTTCCGCGACCGGTTTTTAAGTCAGGACAATATCATTCGTAATTTCCCTCTCATTGGCCATATACGCTATTTACTGATTGAAATTGGCCCAGAGCTCAGGCAATACATCGTCGCCGGAAATCGCGAGGAGGCCCCTTTTAACCGCGAAGAGCGGGAGTGGATTTATCGCTCGGCCAAAGGTGAAAATAATTATTTTGGTTTTGGGACTGATGATCAGATTTATGGAATCGGTTATCCCATCATTAAGCATGCGGTTTTTCCTTATGGTAAGGAGAGCTTTACAGGAAGTCATCACGATAAGAATGTTCACATTCCTTGCGCTAAAGTGCTTGGGGGTTACAATAAAAGAGCAAAGGCCTGGCGACCAAACTCTATTATCAATATTTCCGCTATGAGTTTTGGCTCTCTCGGAGAAAAAGCCATTGAATCCCTTAATCGTGGGGCCAAGCTTGCTAACTGCTATCACAATACTGGTGAAGGTGGACTCTCCCCTTTTCATGCAACAGGCGCTGATGTCATTTTTCAAATGGGCACAGGTTATTTTGGATGCCGAGATGAAAAAGGAAAATTTTCCCTCGAGAAATTACAACAAACAGTCAATAAATCTTTTGTTCGTGGCATTGAGATCAAACTCTCCCAAGGAGCAAAACCTGGTAAAGGTGGAGTTCTTCCAGGAAAAAAAGTCACCGCTCAAATTGCCAGCATCCGCGGAGTAAAGATCGGTGAAGATTGTATTTCTCCCAATGGTCACTCTGAATTTAGTGATGCTCGCACTCTGATTTTTTTTATTGAAAAAATTGCAGCGGCGACTGGTCTTCCTGTGGGAATAAAATCTGCGATAGGACAATTAGATTTTTGGAATGATCTTGCTGATGAAATGATAAAAACCAATCAAGGCCCTGATTGGATCACCATCGATGGTGGTGAAGGTGGAACCGGTGCTGCTCCACTCACCTTCGCTGATCACGTCGCCCTCCCCTATAAGGTTGGCTTTACTCGCGTGTTTAAAATTTTTAGAGAGAAAGGTATTAGTGAGCGTGTGGTGTGGATTGGCTCTGGAAAATTAGGTTTTCCTGATCGAGCGATTGTTGCGATGGCCCTTGGTGCAGATATGATTAACATTGCTCGTGAAGCTATGCTTTCTATTGGCTGTATTCAAGCTCAGAAATGCCACACAGGATTTTGCCCTGCTGGTGTGGCCACTCAATCACCATGGCTGCAAAAAGGAATTAAAACTGATATTCAATCTGTGCGTTTTCAAAAATTTTGCGAAAGTTTGCGAAATGAAATTTTAGCGGTGACTCATGCGTGTGGTTATGAGCATCCTTCACAATTCAAAATGAGTGACATTGAACTCTCTGCTGGCCCCACACTTTTTAAAACTTTAGAAGAAATTCATGGTTATAATAATGGAAGATCGTGAATAAGAGACTGAAGCACTCGGAAAAATTATTTCAAATTATCATTCTATTTCACTCTGGTAAAAAGTCTTTTTAAATACTTACTAAAACAATTTTTTCATTCTTGACTAGTGCACTCACCTAAATAAAAAAGGCATTTTTTTCCTACAACACTGTTGTGAAATTCCGATGAGTTAGTGACGTTCGTCCTCAAGGTAGAGGCCGAGCATAACTTAATCAAGGAAGACAATCATGTTTGGCTGATGCGTATAAACACCAACGTGTCCGCTCTTGCAGCACAACGTGCAATGAGTGAACACACTAGAAACATCGAGAATACATCAGGGAAAATCTCCTCTGGTACTCGCGTGCGCTCAGCTGCTGACGATGCAGCTTCACTTGCTATCGGTCACAAACAAAAAACAAATGTCAGATCACAAAATCAAGCAATCAGAAATGCCAACGATGCAGTCTCTCAATTTCAAACAGCAGAAGGTGCGATGAATGAAATCAGCTCAATGCTTGGACGTTTGAAAGAACTCTCGCTACAAGCTGCTAACGGCACTTTACTAGATGACGACCGTTCTCACATCAACTTTGAATATATGCAAACTCGACGCGAAATAGAGCGTATTGCCCGCTCTACACGCTTTATGAGCAACGACCTTCTTCAAGATCGTGCAGGCAAGGCTTCTGATTTCATGATTGGAATTAATAACGATAGCAATTCAAAAATGAGAGTGAATTCTACGGAATTTACAGTGACTGAATTTAGTCTTGGTCTTGTGGATTCTAATGTTGCGAATGCAGATGAGGCCCGACACAATCTCCAACACATCGATGATGCCATTAGAATTTTATCAGAGAAGCGTGCGAAGCTTGGCTCTTATCAAAATAAAGTTCAGTCTGCGATTAATAACCTTGAAACGAGCAAAGAAAACGAGTCTGCGGCCATGTCACGATCTCTTGATGCTGACATGGCGTATGAAACATCTGAAAAGTTACGCTCTGAAGGTAAACTGATGGCCGCTTCAGCTGTGCTTGCACAATCTGGACAATTAAGTTCGATGGCCCTTAAACTTCTTCAAAATTAAGCTACTGAAATAAACCAAATTTTTTCATCGCAAAAACAAAAACGGTAAAACCAATGACCATCATCATAAACATTTTATAATTGGAGATCAGCTTTACATAATCATCTTGAGCTAAATCTCCCTGGATGTTGTGCTGATCCAAAATAGCAATCACTCTTTCCACAGAATTATCTGCAATCACAAAGATGTCACCATTCTTGGAGTGAATAGAGATCGCCTTCTTAGGATGAAGGAGCTTATAAGTTTTAATATCTGAGTAAAGGACTGATCGATTTAAAAAAGGCAGTCCTCGGTTGAATGAGAATCCTTTTTCACAAAACTTGGCCCCACGAAATAGGCCGTAATAGCAGGCCGGAATAATAATCAAAAAGAAAAAAGTGATAAACTCATAGGGATAAAAATAGTGATACATGATCACATCAAGGATTTTGAATTTGCCCCCGACCTGAAACTTTTCATACGTAAAAGTATCAAGATAGAAATCATTGAAGAAAAAAATGACGAGACCAACAATCACTATTCGAAATTCATTGAGCATTGAAGTTTTGTAAAGTTTTTTACCTAACATTAGAAATCCTCAAGGACCGGATGAATATTTTGAGCATAGCGAACAAGATCAATCACTTCTCTCGCACAACCCATGCCACTTTGTCTCTCCGTCACATAATCAACAATTTCCTTAACCTCATCGCAAGAATTAGGAACCGTCGCCGCAAAACCTGCTTTTTTCAGAAGAGGGATATCAAAGAGTTCATCACCCATATAAAGAATTTCTGAGGCTTCAACACCATAGCGCTTCATAAGATCTAAAAAGGCTGCACGCTTATCTTCATTACCGGCATAACAAAAATCAAGTCCTAGCTGATCCACTCGTTTTGTTACAGAAACACTATTGCCACCAGTGATCACACCCACCTTGAGCCCGGCCTTCATGAGAACTTTCATGCCGTAACCATCATAGATACAAAAGCTACGATTAAATCCCACTTCTTCGCTCGCCCACCAAACGTGTGAGCTGGTAAGGATTCCGTCGAGATCAAACGCCAGGACTTTAATGCGCTTTAATTTATCTTCAAATTTTTTCGCAGCAATTTGGATGTTCATTCACTCACCGCTTTTCTTATTTTGAGAAGTCTTTCAACTATCGATTTAACCTGCCCCAATGGAAGAGCTGTAGCAGCATCAGAAAGGGCCTTATCTGGATTTGGATGACACTCCATAAAGATCCCATCGGCCCCAGCGGCTACCGCAGCTTGCGCGAGAACGAGAATCTGCTCTCTTTTACCACCAGTTGCTGTCCCCAGACCGCCCGGTCTTTGAACGCAATGAGTGGCATCGTGAATCGCCCTGACTCCAAATGATTTCATAATTTGAAAAGAGGCCATATCGACGACGAGATTATTATAACCAAAAGAAGATCCTCTTTCTGTCAGAAGAATTTTTTCTTTAGGTAAGAAATGGGAA
>CANEVK010000028.1 GCA_947442115.1 Bacteriovoracaceae bacterium
ATTTCATACTTCATCCAATCAAATATTACTGAGCATGCTTTTTGTCATAAGCCTTAATAACTTCTTCTGTTAAATCTTTTTTGGCTTCGGCATAAATAATTGGAGCTGCTGATAACTCAAAGGTCATAGCAACAGCATTGGACTTAGAGACCTCATCTATAATAGGACGCAATTTTTCAAGTATTGGCTTCTTTAGATCTTGCTCCATCTTCTGAATTTCTTTTTGAAACTCCATGGTCTTACCTTGTAATTTCATCATTTGCTCTTGAATTTCACGCTCTTTTGACATGCGTGCTGCTTCGGCAAGAACCATGCTTTGTTTTTTATAATCTTCCTGAGCTTTCTTTATCTTTTCTTCATCTTTTTTCAATATAGATTTTTTATCATTGAAAGCTTTTTCGAGAGTTTTTTGAACGTTCTTTCCCTCTTTAATGGTGACTATCACTTTTTGAATATCAACCAGTCCAACAAGGACTGCAGACTGTGCAGAAAACGAAATAATCAAAGCCGAGAATAAAATTAATGACTTCATAAATTTCTCCTTAAAAAAATACTGTAAACCCTATCATTGTTTAAAATAATTGTCCTATGTCAAAAATAAACTGGTTACTTGCCTCATTTGGTTTTGGATTGACTGGGAATCCAAATTCAAAACGTAGAATTCCAATAGGTGAAAACCATCTAAAACCAAAACCATAATTTGATCTCAAGGCATAACTATCATTTTCACCAAATCTCTCTTCAAATACGTTACCAGCATCGTAAAAAGCAACCCACTTTAATCCAGCTTCTTTTATCAAAGGGTGCTCGAATTCAAGAGTACCCAATAGGCTAAATAAACCACCAAAGTTAAAGATTTCATCTTTATTCGTACTTGTATTACGGGCCAGACGACGAGGACCAATGTCTTCTAGTCCAAATCCTCTCATGTTTCTCGCACCACCCATAGAGAACTTCTCAACCCGAGGAATTTCACGTTCAGTTGTTTTAAAAAGTTGTTGAGCACTTAAGCGAGACCTAAAAACAAGATCACCCCACACAGGTTTATAATAACGTCCTTCAAGCTCGGTCTTTAGCCATCTCATGGTTCCACCAAGGCCGGTGTACTCCATGGAGGAGCTTGCGTAGTAACCATTACTCGGTTCAAAAATATTGTTCCGCTTATCTCTTATGATAGAGGCCTGTAGAGATGAAGCAGATCCATTTTCGACTTTTGGATCAATACCGTCATTAATGACATTCGACACTTTATTGTCTTCATAACGATAAGTAAGGAAGAGTCGTGTGTATTCAAAAATGGGATGACCAACTCGAATATCTCCACCATGCTTTCTATAAGCAAAAGATCTAATAAAATAAGAAACGGTTTGATAGTAATCAGCTCCGGCCGTCCATTTCGTATCAAAGAGGTATGGCTCGGTGAAACCTAAGTTATAGATCTGTTGACGTTCCGAATAGGAGAGATTGAGATTGATATTCTGACCTAGACCTCTAAAGTTATTTTGAGCAACTGACGCCTGAACAAATCCTCTCGTCGCTGTCGAATACCCGGCCCCTAATGAAATTTGACCAGTAGGTCTTTCTTTGATGGATATCTCGACATCAAGGATATTATCAGTACCCTTCCTTGTAATCGTGTTAAAGATCACACTTTCTTGCTGGAAAAATCCAAGTCTATTCACATTTTCTTTTGAGATTCGGAGCTTAGATCCAGAATACATCATCCCTTCTTGAATTTTTAATTCTCGACGGATAACTTTGTCCCGGGTTTTAGTATTCCCTTTCATGGTAATTTTTCCGAAATAAGCGATCACACCTTTTTCGAATGAGAAAACAACATCAACTTTATTTTCACCTGGAACAATTTCAAGTGTTCTTAGAACGTTGGCAAAAGCGTAACCTTTATCCTGATACATCTCAGTTAAAGTTTGAATATCTTGTCTTAGATTTTCTTCGTTGTAGATTTCACCGGGCTTAATTTTTAACTTCTCAGTCATTTCATTTTCAGAAAAGAGAAGTTCTCCATTAAATGAAACATTATTCACTGTGAATTGAGGACCTTCAGTTAACCTTACTGTAATAAAAATCCATTTTTTATCTTCGGATGCTGTGACTTCTGGATTTTGGATATTAACTTGGAGATAACCACGAGTTTTATAGAGATATTTCAGACGCTCAACATCGGTCTGGAAATTAACTTCCTTGAAATTTCCCGATCCAGAGAGAAAAGAAAAATAAGACTCTTCTCTCGTTTGCATGAAGTTCTTAAGCTCATCATCCTTAAGGGCCTTGTTACCTAGGAAAGTGATCTTCTTGACCCGAACTTTATCCCACTCTTTAATCGTAAATTTGACATCGACTGAACCATTCTTATTATCACTAACCTTATAGGTCGCAAGGGCCAGGAAGTATCCCTTCTCCTCATAATGTTTCTGTAAGAGGAGAACATCATTTTTAAGAGTAGAGACATCAAGGATGTTAAATTCCTTGGTTTTTATTTGTTCTTTTAAATCATCATCATTAATTTCATCGTTTCCTTCAAAGGAGACCTTTGAAATGATCGGCTTTTCTTTTAATTTGAAGAGGAGAATGTTTTTTCCATCTTTAATCTTATGGAATGCCTCAACTTCCTCAAAATATTTCATTTCATAGATGCGAGATAAATCTTTTCTGAGCAAGTAGTTATCAAGCATCATTTCAGTTCGCGTGCCCAGTTTTTCAATAATGGCTTCAGATTCAACCTTACGGTTTCCCTGTATCTCAATGTTATCAACGCGGAAAAATTCTTTAATCGGTCCAATAATTTCTTGGGCCTCAACAGAAACTGATCCAAATACTATGAATATTGTGAGCAAAAAAAGCAGCGGCTTCTTCAAGAGTGAAATCCTTGACGCAAAAAGCTATCTTATTAATTTTATTTTCAGATGCAAATTCTAGCCAATGATCTGACCATCTTCAATCACTATTTTCCGAGGAAAATAGGAGGCCACTTTGTCATCATGAGTTACAACAAGAAGTGTTGCTTTAAATTCAGCTGCCAGATTTTTAAGAAGAGATGCTACCTTCTCAGAATTCTTAGAATCCAAATTACCTGTAGGCTCATCGCAAAGAAGAATTTTAGGTCTTAGACTGAGTGCACGAATAATATTGACTCGCTGCTGCTCCCCCCCTGAAATTTCAAAAGGATATTTATTCAGGCAGTGGTTTACCCCAAGAATATCGGCCAGTTTGGCCATATCTGCTTCGACTTGAGCAAGTGGCTTGGCGCCTATTCGGGCCGGAAGAAGAATGTTGTCTCGGCAGTTCATAGAAGGCAGAAGAAAATGAAATTGAAACACAAACCCAACATTATTATTTCTAAATTGGGCCAACTCCTCATCTCCCATGAGTGATATATTTTTTTGATTGATCATCACTGTACCAGAGGTTGGCTGATCAAGTCCTCCCAGCAAGTAAAGCAAAGTCGACTTACCCGATCCTGAAGCCCCTCTGATGGCAACAAGTTCTCTTTCTTGGATTGAAATATTAATTCCTCTAAGAACCTTCGTTGTCCCGAAAGATTTTTCAACATTCTCTAGCCGAATAAAACTCATGCGCTAAACTCCTGACGTAATCCTTGCATTATAGGACGTCTTTTAAGTCTCCAGTGGCCTATGATTCCAGACAACAGAACCCAGAATAATGACAATAAATAAACTGTCACATAAGAAGTCGTGTCTAACTTGATCTGAAGCGCAGAAAGAACGTAAATTTCTCCCGGTATTTGGAGAAAACTCAAGTTCGCCAATCCCCAATTAAAGAGTTGTGAGAGAGCATAGGCCCCTGCACAGGCAAAGACCCAAAGTAGAGTCATCGATATAAACCAAAAATAAACGAGTTGATTAAGAGAGAGGCCAATCGCGCGAAGGAAGAAAAAATCCTGAGATTTTTTTTCCATGATATAGATAACAAAAGCAATGATATTAAAAACGGCGACGACAACAATCAGCTGCAGAATCAAAGTAATGGATAACTTCTCAATTTTTACCGCCTCAATCAAATAGGAGTATTCACTCCAGAAAGGACGCACATAAAACTGGGAAGATAATTTCTCGCGAATTTGAGTCTGTGATTTTTTTATGTCCTCTAGATCGACAAGAGGCTTAAGCGGATCTTTAAACGTTATAATAAGAAGATTAATCCAATCCCCGACATCTAAGACTTTTGAAATTTCAGTGCGATCAATATAAACAATCCTGAGATCTTTTTGGTAAATCCCGTGCTCAATAATATCTGAGACTTTAAATAATTTGACTGAAGGAAGTGACTCTCCAGATTCATTACCTTTGCCAAATGTTAAGGCAATATCGTCCCCTTCTTTAACTTTTAGGGCCAGGGCCAACTCTTTACCGATGACAATCTCCCCTTCCTTCACCTCAAATTTGACTCCAGTTGCCTCAGAGAAATTTCTGTGTTCAACACCTCTCACTAAGACGCCTTTAGAAACTCCCTCGTGAAGAGCAAAGGCTTCAGTTTGAACAACTGGTGCCACGGATAAAGGGTCTGTGGAAGAGATTGATGTTTTTAAATCTTCACCCCACTTAAAGAAACCTTTTTTTGAAGTAACGAGAAGATCTCCAGATGAATGCCGAAGTCCGGACTTAAGCAAATAATCAAACCCATCCATCAACCCAAAAGTGCAAAGAATAACAGCAATTGAAAAAGTAAAACTGAAAAAAGTCGCTAGAAGGATTTTTCCTGCTGAGCGACCATGAAGAACAATTTTAAGAAGAGAAAAATAGGAAAGTGACTTCATTCTTCTTCAGTGAAGAAATGCTCTTTTTTAAGCAAAGGAAAAAGAATCACATCTCTAATCGTGTGACTATCAGTGAGAATCATCACTAAGCGATCAATACCAATCCCCTGGCCGGCCGTAGGTGGCATTCCATACTCAAGAGCTCGAACAAAATCGTAATCCACATCTGTCGCTTCATCATCACCAGCTTCCTTGGCCATCGCCTGATCGGCAAAGCGATCCAACTGATCAGTGGGGTTATTCAGCTCAGAGAAGGCATTGGCCACTTCCCAACCATTCATAAAAAACTCAAAGCGATCAACGAAATCTGGATTTTCATCATTTCTTCTTGAAAGTGGAGACACCTCGGTAGGATATTCCGTAATAAAGGTAGGCTGAATAAGTTGTTTCTCTACTTTCTCTTCAAAGGCCAAAACGAGGAGTTTTGCCCAAGAAAGTGCCTGCAACTTTTTTGGCTCCATATCAACATCTTTAAGAATTGAAAGAAGATGAGTTCTATCGTTCACCTGATCCAGAGTAGAGCTTGTGTACTTCGCCACAGCTTCACGCATGGTTAAGCGAGTGTATGGTCCTTTCAAATTAATATCATGCTCACCAAATCTAATGACCTCTGATTTAATCACATCACGAGCAATACCTGTCAGAAGAGCTTCAGTGAAATCCATTAAATCGTGATAAGTGGCATAGGCCCAATAAAATTCAATCGAAGTAAATTCTGGATTGTGTTTTAATGAAAGACCTTCGTTTCGAAAGCAGCGATTCATTTCAAACACTTTATTATAACCACCCACAATCAAGCGCTTCAGGTGTAACTCTGGAGCAATTCTCATGAAAAGCTCCATGTTCAGAGCATTGTGATGAGTTTTAAATGGTCGGGCCGCTGCTCCTCCAGCTATTGAATGCATCATCGGAGTTTCAACTTCTAAAAAGTCAGCTTTATAAAAATGCTCTCGAATATAGCGGATGATTTCAGAACGCTTGCGAAGTTTTTCACGAGTTTCTGGATTCATAATCATATCCACATAGCGCATGCGATATTTGAGCTCTTGATCAGTCAGACCATGAAACTTTTCAGGAAGTGGTCGGATTGATTTTGTCACAATCATAAGCTCTCTTGCATTTAAAGCAAGTTCGCCTTTCATGGTTTTAAAGACATCCCCTTCAGCAAAGACGATATCTCCATAATCAAGCAGCTTATACTCAGCAAAACCTTTTTCAGAAGTGACTTGCTTATTTACATAAAGCTGGAAGCGCTGAGTGCCATCATCACACTGAAGAAAAGCTGCTTTACCAAAATCGCGCACCATGAGTACACGACCGGCAACTTTAAAGCGTGGTGTCTCACCAATATCTTCCTTCGTCTTATGAGCGTACTCTCTGACGAGATAATCAAATGTCGTATTAGGTTGAAGGCCATTTTTATAAGGATTTGAACCTGACTCTTCAAGTTTTTTCCTCTTATCTAAACGGACTTCCATTTGTTCACTAAATTGTTCTGTCCATCGTCTGATGTGTTTGTCTTTCATCATTTTCCCCGAGTTGGTTAATTTTTCGTTCATCATAAATCATCCATTCCTGTATCTTGAACCACTCCTCCGAGGCTTTGCCACTGAAGATAGGCCTTCATAAAATCATCTAAATCTCCATCCAGCACTGTCTCTGCTTGTGAGGAATGAAATCCGTTCCTATGATCCTTCACTAGTTTATAGGGGTGAAGAACGTAAGATCTAATCTGAGATCCCCAAGCAATGTCTTTTTTGCCAGCTTCAATTTTTTCCTGTTCCTTACGACGTTTTTCTAACTCATATTCGTAGAGTCTGGACTTTAAAATCTTCATCGCCATGGCACGGTTTTGAATTTGTGAGCGCTCATTTTGACAAGCCACCACAATACCTGTCGGATAGTGAGTTAATCGAACGGCTGAATCGGCGGTATTAACTGACTGACCACCAGCTCCACCGGAGCGATAGATATCAACGCGCAAATCTTTATCTAAAACTTCAATCTCAATCGTGTCATCAATTTCAGGTGAGACATAAATAGAAGAAAAAGAAGTGTGCCTGCGAGCATTTGAATCAAAAGGAGAAATCCGAACGAGGCGATGTACACCGCTCTCAGATTTAAGGAGACCAAAAGCAAAGTTGCCCTGAACCATGAGTGTAGCCGATTTAATACCTGCAGAATCTCCATACTGAAAATCAGTCACAGTCACTTTGAATTTTTTTGATTCACACCAACGTGTGATCATTCGCAGAAGCATGCCGGCCCAATCACAAGACTCTGTTCCGCCGGCGCCAGCATTAATGGTCACAATGGCATTATTAGAATCCGTCTCACCAGAGAGAAGGGCTTTTTGTTCAGCCTCAGCAAGTGCAGTTTGAAGCTTTGGAAAGAGATCGAGGGCCTCAACGACTGAAGCATCATCTCCTGCCTCACCCATCTCAAGTAAAACTTCAAAGTCATCAGAGAGATTTTTTACAAAGGTGTAACCACCAACTGTGCTTTCGAGGATTGATTTTTCTTTTTGTATTTTTGAGGCGTTTTGAGTGTCGTTCCAGAAGCCATCAAGGGCCTCTAGTTCAGAAATTTCTTTTATGCGATTTTTCTTACGTTCGACGTCAAAGCGACCTCCGTATGGTTTCGAGAGTTTCTTTAACTTGCGTGAACTGAGATTTATAATCGGCCAACTTAAGCCGCAGAGAGTCATCCATTTCTAATGCCTTTATTGAGTGCTCTTCACTCTAACAAAGAGAATGGTCTTTTGAAAAGGGAGGAGTGTTTAATCTCGAGGAATATTCTCCGGATCGTGCATCCAGTTGCAGTCAAATTGAGGATCTCCCTCAGCGATAGATTTTTTCTTACCTTCCTCAGAAACAATCCAAAGAATAGAAGAGATTGTTTTTCGAGTGGCAGGTGCCTTTTTGGCATTAAAAGAAAGAAGGAACTTAACGAGTTTCCAAATATCTTTTCCCTGTTTTGTCTGAGGGACTTCCTCAAATTTTACCAGATAGAGATAAACTTGTTTGGCCAGAGTTTCACGAATTTTTGCAGTATTCAGCACACTCGGAAGTTTGGGAAGCATTCCCATGATGGCCGGTTTATAGATGGCATAGGCATCTACCACTTCTTCATGATCCATAATATTATTAACAGTTCGTGTATCCCATCGTGCAATCGTCGTCTCAACATGCATCATAGCAAGCAACATGGACATAATGTCACCTTCAGAATAAGGAATTTCCTTTTGATCATCTGGATAAATTTGGCAAGTCCTTGCTGCTTTTGCTGAAGCATCTATGTATTGTAGATTATGAAATGAGTTAAAATTCTGATCGCAACCAAGATTATTATCAGCACTTAAATATTCAAATAACTTTGGAAAATATTTTCTATAATTCGTACACAAGGCTTCGTAGAAATTTTCTTTAAAGCAACCAGGTTCTACTCTTCCAAACTGATCAATGGCACAGTTTTTAGCTTCAAAGAATTTAAAAATTTCTTTTTTAGCCTTTAATGATGTAAATAAACTGATAGCGAATTCTGTGGCTTCATCAACATCTAAAACAGTATTATTGTCTGATTGATACTGAAAAAGTGAGCCAAGAAGCGAAATTGTCTCAGCGATGTTTCGAGACCTGCGAGGCAAAATAATATCCATTTCAATCAGCTCATTTTCAAAGCGCTTAAGGATATCTCTTAACTGCTCATTCCCCATGGAAAGAGAACTTCCGTAGTAACCAAAGGCAGTCTTAATTAAATACTCATAAATAGCGACTTCACCAAAGGCATCTGCATTACGTCGATAATCACCCGAATAAGAAGCCATTTCTTCATGGCCTTTAAAATATCTGTAGGTGTTGGCCACTCGGCTAAACTCAACCAAATCAGCTTTATTTTCAGGAAACTCTAATTCATATTTCTTTGGATCTAAATAAACCGATATCGGTGCCTCTAATTGAGGTTTGATATTCGGTGACTGATAGATCTTATGAAAAGCGAGATTTCGATTTGTAATATTGAAAACATGTGAAAAGATTTTCTCGAGATCTTTTCCAAGAACCCACTCTTGCTCTTCTTGACTTTGAAAATCATTTTTTGTTTTAGTGAGAATTTTTTTGACTTCAACAATCAGTGAGCGATATTTTCCAATCCTTTTGTCCTCATCTAACAATCGATCAATTCCATCAATGGCCATATCCACATGAAACAGAGGCTCAAAGCGACGATCGCCACGAGCTGGATGGAAAAGAATGTTTGTTAAATCATAAGCATCTTCTTGCAGAAATTTCATGGCATCGGCTTGCTCAAGAATAAGATGCTTATATCTGACAGCATCTAGGACGAGGGAAAGAAGCTTTGGAAGATGATCAAAAAGAAAACCAAGTTCTTTATGATTTATTGTTTTTGGTTCCCCACCGACAAGAATCTTCTTGGCAAAAAGAAGCCCCTCAACCTTGGCAAGAATTTCTGGATCTCCAGAGGGTACAAAAGCCTCGACTAGACCCATAATATCAAGTTGATTGATAGAATCACCTCGATCAGCAACATAAATTTTCATCAGTTCTTGCTGAATCTGAGTTGCTGCATCCTCCACTCGCTTTCGGTGGGATTCATGCACAGGTAAATTTGCTGGTCTATCAGACCCAAAGGTATTTGAGTAATGCCTGTAAGAATGGATGTTAAACATTTTTACGAGTTCAAGGATCTGAACAACGTTTTCTTTTGAGATAAAATCTTTTGACTCACCAGTGATTAAATGGGCCAAATCAAAGACAGCATGTATCGCTGGGTAAGTGCTGGGCTTAATATTTGGCATGTTCTGTTTTAAGTAGTTAACCAGGGCGACACGAGAAAGCTTACCTTCTCGACCAAGTTCCGAGACTTGAATAAAAATTTCTAAATTCTTTTGAAGACAAGTTAAAGTTCCAGTGATGGGCTTTACTAAAATATCGGCCAGCTCATCCATATCCAAATCGCAATTGGCCTTGAGTCGAGTGGACTCAAGTTTTTGTTCTACAACTTTTTTGGAAAATAAATCACCACAACCAGTTAGAGTCAGGGTCATGAAGATAGGGGCCAGGATGAGATTTTTAAGCTTCATCCTTTAATTTTCAAGGCAGTTACTAAAATGATAAAGACCCGGCAGAAATGCCCAGGTCTTAGGCAAAAGATCAAAAACCCATAAATTTTAAATACTTATACTTTAAAAAGATAACCAGTTCTGAATCCAGCTATCCTTTTCTCCATTAATTTCATGAAAAAGGACGCTGTCGGACTGCGTTAAATTCAAGGGTCTGGCCATTTGGGCCACCGGTTTTATCTGGGTCTCACTAGGGTCAAGATTCTTAATATTGTCAGGATCCCTTAAAAGATTACAGTCAAAAGTTGATGGTGCCCCCTGCTCTCCAATTGTCACAAGTATGGAACCAATAGTTTTTCTATTCCCCGGTGCTTGTTTATTGAAGCTCATCAAGAATTTTACAAACTTCCAAAGTGAACCAAAATCCTTCTCATTAGGAATTTGCTCATACTTCACCATGTATTGGTAAATTTGTTTTTTCAATTTTTTAATAATCGCTGGCTTATCTTCTAAGAAACCATCAAGTGCCGGTGAATAAATATTATAGGCATCCATGACTTCATCAGCATCCATGATGTTGTTACGATTTCTCACATCCCAACGAAGGATTGTGGTTTCAATATGCATGATGGCCATGAAGATAGCTTGCATATCAGATTCCGAGTAATAAATTTCCTCTTGAGTATCAGGATAAACATTACATGTACGAGCAGCTTTCACGGCCGTAGTTAAGTAGGCCTGTCCTGCAGAATCATAAGGTATTCTACAAACAAGTTTTTTAAGTTTGGGATTTCTAGGATCGGCCTCATAAACAGTGGCGCCAAGCGAGGCGAAGAGTTTTGGATATTGATCGGGGTAATTGAAACAGACGGCCTGAAAAAAATTACGTTTAAAACAATCAGGAGTAAATCGGCCAAATTCATCGGCCTGACACTGACCTTTCGCCACCAATTGATCAAAATGGGCTTTAACATCACTTCCAACGTCAATAGAGGTAAACAAACTGATGGCAAACTCAGTGGCTTCATTCACATCAAAAACTTTATTTTCGTCTGATTGATACTGAAATAAAGAGCCAAGGAGTGTAATCGTCTCTGCGGACTTTTCTTCTCGTCCAGGATACATAAGATCATTTTCAATCAGTACGGTTTTTAGCTTCTTTACAAGATCTATGACATGATCTTTTGTCATGTAGACGCCATTTAAAGTCGCAGTAGCATCACAAATAACTTTTCCGGCAAGATTGTTATTTGGACAACCAAACTTTTTCATCACAAGAGTAAGAGCATACTCATAAAGGGCAATTTCATAGACGGCTGAAGGGTTGCGGAAATAATCATCAGTATAGAAGGCTGAGATATTTTCCCCTCTCATAAAACGGTAACGCTTGAGGATTCGCACAAAGTTATCAACTCTATTTTTTTCACTTTTAAACAGACTATAGAGATTTCTAAAATCATAAGTGATCTCTCTACCTGGGCGCGCCTCAAGGAGAACTCTTTCTGTGGCCCAGAAGCGGTGAAAAAAAGTTCCCGTTTTAAGCACATTCATGGCATGGCCAAAAAGTCGCTTGAGATCTCCCCCAGTCACTTGCTCCGCCTCTCCATCCATTACAACCATTTTAGCTTCTTTAATAAGCTCATAGTATTTATAAAGATCAAGAGTCCCAGAATCCGTAAACATCTGAATCGCATCAATAGCATCATTGAGAGTAAAGAGAACCTCACCATCTCTGATACCTGTCTGAGTGGAGAAAATAAGATTATTTAAGAGCTCTACATCTGCACTTAAAAACTGAACGGTAGATTCTTGAGTTAACCTTATCTTTTTATAGCGAGTAGCATCGAGGGCCAGCAAAACATAAGAACTAAAATTATCGACAAGGTTTGAAAGCTCTTTATGAGTGATCGTGAATTTATCTCCACCTAAAATAATCTTTTTAGCAAACAATAACTTCTTCACCTTTGTCATCGTTTGCGAATTATCATCAGAGGTGAAACTATCAATCAAGTTAACCAGATTAAGTGTGTGAATTTTCCCTTTACGGTCAGGATTGAAGATTTCCTTTAAAGCAGCTGAAATGATGAGGGCCGCAGGTTTAATTCTTTGATCTCTTTGAACGCGATAATTCTCGTATTCAATTTCTTCCTCAGCTAAAAAAATCGGCTTGAAATTGGTAGAAGCTTTCTCGTTGAAAATTTTTGCAAATTTTACGAGGGCATCAATATTGGGTTCAGAAATATAATCAGGGTCATCACCAAAGATGAGAAAGTTTATATCGAAAACAGATTTTAACACTTTCAGCACTTCAGGCTTAATATCTTTTCGATTATTTTTAATATAGCTTTCTAGCGCCACCCGGGACATGTAGCCAGGTTTTTTCGTTTCTACCACTTTTACAAACAGCTTAAGGTTTTTACCCAAGCAATCAATCGTTCCCTGTATGGGCTCTTCCAAGATAAGAGCGAACTCATCGACATTTAAATCACAATTGGCATTAAAGCGGTTTGACTCTAAGACATTTTTTTTCTCTTTCTTTTGAAATAAATCCCCGCATCCACTCAAAAGCAGAATGAACGTAAGAGATAAAAGCATCGAAATAAATGTCTTAACAGCCATAATCCTTCCTAATAAATATAACGTAGCCCTGCAAAGAGCGAATCGTTATTGGTGTAAGGAGACCAAAAAGATTTTCCACTTTCCGGAGTACCAATGAGGTTCACTCCAAGGATCGTGAGAAACTCTTTTGAAACATTATAATTCGCACGCAACATGACCAAACGGTCTGTTGTGAGCATGTCATACTTAACATCTGCCGAGAGACGAAATTGTTGAGTGAAATTTCTCATCAAAAAACCGTTGAGAGCTTGATTCCAACGTGGATCCAGAACAAGTGAGTCACGGTCTCTATCAAAAGGACTTAAACGGGCCACATAGTTAAAGCCCATGCCGTATACGTCGTTGATTTTTGAGATTCCGCCTCCAACATAATCTTCGCGAACTTTTTTGGTTTTAATATCAGTGAAGTCAGTCGCTTCTTGGCTTCCATCTGGGTAAGTGTTTGGTCTGACTGCAATTCCAGAGATATACATTTCAAGATCTGAATTACGATACTTAAGGCTTCCACCATAGAGATCATGGTAATAAATTTCTGGTTTAATATAGGCATTAACGACATTGGGAACAGAGATAGTGTCTAGCTTAACATTTACTTTTGTTGAAATTTGGTTCTCAGGTTTTCTCATGATAAATGCATCTACCACCCAAAACTTATTTTCCCAACCAACACTGGCCCCTACAGAGTATCGAAAGACAACTTCAGCGAGCTCTGGATAATCCACATCATATTTTACAGCGGCAGTGACACCAGGACTCGTTTCAGTAGAATCGGCCGGCGGATTGGCCCAAGGGTTTCTTGAAGTAATAGTCTTTTTACTCTTGTTAATATCTAGGCTTGGGTTAGTCTCTGGGATGTAAATGGGTGAGCCGAACGCTTTCCAGAAAAAACCATTACTAGACCTATTTTCGTACTCAATACCGACTAATCCCTCTTGACCAGGATCAAAGTAATCAAAGTTTTTTCTATTATTAAATTTTCCTAGTCCCCAAAATGAATCCACCGTTGACCAAGGAAGAATTTTGCGTCCAAAGCTCATGCGATCACCAATTTTCTCAGCGGAGTCCCAGGGTCTGAATAGACCATCTTTGGCCACATAAGCTTCCTGAAGAGAAAACATAGTTAAATTTTGATCATTCACGAGGGCAGAAAAATTGAACTTCTGCTCCAGATCCCCGGTTTGGTAGTTATAGTAAGAGAAATTAAAATCTCCGTTATAGCGGTTACCAGGAACATCACCGATGTCTCGATTGATTTGATTAGTGAGTCCACCAATATGACCGTGAATGGTATCGGATGAGTTCGCATAAACAGTTGAAACAACAGTTGTTGATAAGCAGAGGGTAAAAAATCTTTTCTTAGAAGTAGCCATGAAATCTTAAACCTTTTGTCGCCAGTTAAAAAAGCTGCTCATCTTACACTTGAAATAACGATCTTTCATGCCTAATTCTACCAAGTTCAGGCCTCCAGGATGGGGCTCCATGTAAAGTTTTCCATGCCTGTCAAAAAGTCAGAAGCTTTCAGTTTTCTTGGTGCATGATTCTTAGTAAATTCAGTTCACATGTTTACTCTACAGAAGGATAAACCCTGCATGAAAAAGCTAAGTATCGGAATTCTCTTAAGTTTTGCGACCCTTTCTGGTCTCGCGGAGGCCAACTCTCGCCGCTTTCACCCTGAAAACCTCATTGTGAAAATGAAAAAAGGCGAAAAACTGGTCAAATCCCCACTCATAAAAAGTGCTAAAAGATTGATCGGTCAGATTTATCTTGTGAAAACCAATGAGCCTGAAGTCCTGGCCCAAAAACTCTCAAAGCATGAAAGTATCGAATATTCACAGCTTGATTACTATGGTGAAAAATCACAAATGCCAAAGCTCGAAGTCCTCGATGATATGGGACTTGCGATGAAGCGTTTTACAGAAGTTAATTTTTTCAATTTTAATGATCCAGATGCTTCAAAACTTTGGGCCTTTAATTCAACAAACGGCATGAATGTTAACCAGGCCTACGATGTTCTTCCTCAGTCTGAAGCTAAAGAAATTATCGTGGCGGTTGTGGATACTGGTGTAGACCATAACCACGAAGACTTAAAAGACATTATGTGGACCAATGAAAAAGAAATTCCGGCTAATGGAATTGATGATGATAATAATGGCTATATTGATGATATCCACGGCATCAACACACTCGTGCGTGATCGCAACGGGAACGCTACGATGAACACGATGGCTTCTCACTGGCACGGAACTCACGTTTCTGGAACAATCGCCGCGACTCAAAATAACGGAATTGGTATTGCCGGTGTTGCTAATAACGTAAAAATTATGGCGATTAGAACAGTTCCTGATGATTCAGATGAACTTGATTCTGATATCGTTGAAGGCTTCAGATATGCTGCTAAAATGGGTGCTAAAGTGATTAACTGCTCATTTGGTAAATCTCGCAATGAGAATGGCATGGCCGTAAGAGATGCGATTGATGAAATTGGCCAACGCTACAACACGCTCGTGATTGCTTC
>CANEVK010000029.1 GCA_947442115.1 Bacteriovoracaceae bacterium
GCGATGTGAAAATAAAACCTTTTAAATAGTATTGGCCGAAGTATCTGATTCAAAATTCCGAGCGGCTTCAACTGATGTTATCTTAGCTCTAGGGATGAGGTGAGCGAGATAATTTTTTTGATTACCTTTAAGATTGAATTCCGAAACAAGTACAGAAAATGTTTTAGAATCCAAAGTAACTTCTGAACCATCTAAAGTTTCATCAAAAATTTGCTCTAAGCGCTGAGAGTTGTAATTTAAATGATGACTCTTCTTATTCTGCCAAACAATATTAAGGGCCGAATCAACCATCAAAACGGGATACTCTAGAGAGTCCATGGATTGTTTGAACAGCGGAGAAATCTCATGATTATTTCTCGTTTTCACCACCACCACCATCATGCTGAGAAGAGCAAAGGCACTCCAAATCGCCAGGATAGGCGAAAGAGGCAGAGTAGGAAGAGGCCCTTGACCATAGTGAGTCTGAACAATTTTTGTTCTCACAAGGTCGTTCAGCAGGAGGTTTATTTTTTCTGCGTTCAAATTATTTGGGTTAAGAAGGGCCGTTTTTATATTCTCTAATCCCTCAGGATTAATTTCATCGACTTCTAATTTACTCGTTTGAGTTTCATTGGCAGCTAAAATATTTTCGTTATGCTGACTAAGCGTCTGCAGAGTCAGAACGCTTGCAGTGAGAAAAAGAAAAGAAAAAAGAATGGTTTTAGTCATGGTGTTCATTGGTACCCCTATCCAGAACAGTTTACCGCTCTTTGGAGCTCTTTTGTATGGGGTACAAGTTGCCTGACTCTTATGGTCTAAGGTAAGTGTTATTTGGCACTTAGGGCCTTATGCAATTCTTCTTTATTCTTTTCAGTCGTGATTTCAGTTTCACCATTAGATGACCTGAGATGATCTCCATTCACGGACTTGATTTTAACGTCCTTGATTTCATAGCTTTTTACACGGATAAGCTCGAAAGAAAATCCATCCCAAATGATCATGTGACCTTTTTTCGGAAAATTATTTCCTAAATGCTCCATCAGAAATCCATTCAAGGTTGAATAGTTATCATTCAGAGGAATCTTGATATCATATTCGTTATAAAGGTCACGTAAGGAAATGGTAGAAGGAACAAGAACTCCTTCCTCGCTCTTCACTCCTGGAATTTCATCCTCTTCATCATCATGCTCATCTTGGATTTCTCCAAAAATTTCTTCCATAATATCTTCAAGCGTCAGCATGCCCACCACAAGCCCGTTCTCATCTTTAACGAGAGCAAGATGGACTTTTTTACGGTTCATATGATCAAAGACGGCCTGAATTTTCATGTGCTCATACACAAAGAAGGGAGGCTTTAAGTATTTCGAAACATCGAAATTTTTTCTCTCATCAGGATTCACAAAAGCGAGATCTTTGACATGTAAAAAACCTAAAACTTCATCTAAATCCTCTTGGTAAACGGGATAACGGCTATGGGCGACTTCTCTCACAAGATTGATAATCCCATCAAAAGAACTGGTTTTTTTAATGGCTTCAATACTGGTTCTAGGAACCATGATGTCTTTAACTTTTATCGACGGGAATTCAAGAATAGAGTTGAGAAGATCAATTTGCTTTGAATCGATGGTTTTTTCTTCTTCGGCCATCTCCACCATCACCTCAATATCATCTTTAGTGACAAGACGACTTCTCACATTCGCGTTCTCACCAAGGACTAACTTGATAATGAACATAAAGGCTTTTACGACCGGATAAAGGGCATAATAAAAACCCATAAGCACGATTAAACTAAAGGGGGCAATCTTTTCAGCTCTTCCACGGCCCAAGGTCTTAGGAGCAATTTCACCAAAAAGAAGAATCGCAATGGTCGTTATCCCCACACTAATAGCAAGCGCATCGTTATTAAAATATCTCTGAGAAATAGAAGCCGAGAGAGAAGCGATCAAGATATTTACAAAGTTATTTCCCACTAAGATAGTCGTCAGAATATCATTGGGCTTTTCCAGCCAATGCTTCATGGCCCAAGTATCTATTCCATGCTCATCAGCAATTTGCTTGGCCTTCTCATGAGGCAGAGAAAGTAAGGCGGCTTCTGCTCCAGAGAAAAAAGCTGAAAGTCCTAGAGAGACGACTAAGATTAATAGTTCTTGATCAGAACTCATAGGAGACACCTAATTTACAAATAAAAGATTGAATGAATGATTGAGACAAATTGAATCTTAAAGATTCCGCCGGGGGTTCGATAGGGAAAAGCTCCTGTTAAGTACCAAAAAAAACGTAATTTATTGTATCACAACTCATTTCATTTTTCCAAAATGAAACAAATTTTAGTTACTTAAAAATCTTTTTAATTTCAATGAGATAAGGGTTTGCCTTTAAAATCATGATCAGAATAAACAATTCGATCATTCATTTCATGGTCATAATCACGTATTTCCGACATGTTAGAGAGGCTTCTGAAATTGGTTTTACACTTATAACAAATGGCCACCATGGCGAGCTTTTTAAATAAAAAGATATCCACTAAATAGAGGGCCACCAAACTCAGACCATAAGTCCAAATCGATAAAATAGCCGCGACTATAAATAGCGCCACACCTATCTTACGGTTAAAATCTTTCTGCTTATAAAAGTCCTGACGAGCACAAACTGGACATTCTTTTAAAAGACCAGCTTCATGATCTGCATTAAATTTAACGTCATGGACATGCTGACAAACTCCACACTGGACCTTATCGGCCTTAACATCAGGGTGAACTTCAATACTAGAGCCACAATGAGAACAAGTAATTTGGACTGACATCATAATGCTAAACCGTGTTTGGCCATAAGATAAACAGAGATCAATTCACCCACAATAACAAAAAACTCTACAATGTAAAGAACACCCGTCGCACTCTGGATGGAGCGTAACTTACAAAGTCGAAAGGTGAAAAAGCTCAGAATTAATGGAGCAAGATAGCCCCATAAGTAGCGCATTGAAATGAAAAGCCAATTAAAAGTATACCCATCACCTAAGACTGTTCCCTCCTCTAGAAAGGGTCTGGCCATAGTGAAGAGTAGACTCAGAGAAAAAATGAGTCTCAAAAAAAGAACTGTCCAAAAAATGTAGAGGCAGTAGATCAGGGGCTCTTCACTTAGCTTGGGGACCACAAGGTAATAATGGCCAAGGATCATAGCAAAATTACTGATGCCCAAAAGAAGAGCCGAGAAAAAAAAGAACATGATCCATGAGGGCGTCAAAAGATAAGTAGTGAAAATAAAAGCGATAAAAATAATAACCTGAGAAACATAGAGGGCCCACATCGGCCAAGTTTTCTGATCCTGATGAAACCCTAGAGTTAACATGTTACTTAAAATAAGAAAAATTAAGCAACCAAGACCAAACGAACTAAGACCTGGCTGCATGGAGTAGGCAACTCCACCAAAGAGAACCAAACTACCTAGAACGATACTTGTTCCTAACTTGTAAAATCCCACACCAGTGAGCTTTGTACTCACAACAGGTGAAAAAAGCTGGGTTCCAAAGGCCAAGGCCAGAAGGAAACTATGAGCAATAATTTGAGTAATACTATTAGACATAAAATGACCTTATCAAAAATAATCTCCGCTGACTAATTTCGAAGTGCCTTAAAAAGCTCGTCCATAATTTGGTGATTGGGACCAGGAATTTGACCTTGATAAGTTTGACTTAGCTCATCTTGGCGCAAAGATAGCCACTGACCTCTCCCATCGAGAAGCGGAGTTTTCGGGAATAAAAAGACATACAAGAGGATCGTTTTATCTTGAACTGGGTTGGAATATAGACCCATGAACTTTCCCTCATCTGGTGAGATTTTAATTCCTACTTCTTCTTCAACTTCTCGCACTGCTGCCTGAAGGGGTGTCTCATGGGCTTCAATCCCTCCACCAGGAAACTCAAGAAGACCGTGATAGGGGCCAGAATCCTCTCGCACTTGAACCCAGACCTTTAGTTCTGTTGGTAAATTTTCAAAAAAAATCGCCAGCGCCACAGGAATAAGCTTCACGGCTTTTGTTCCTTCGAATTAAAAAGAAGATGCTCAAGTCCCATCAATTCGAGCGCAAGGCTTCCTGAAAAAACCGCCCAATAGGGCATATCACTTTCATTGAATAAAATGACAGCACTCCAAAATAGTCCCGCAGGCAGAATCTTGACCACAATTTGAACTGGCAAAGGAAGATGACGGACAGGCCGCAGAAATAAATTCTGTAAATTAAAAACAGTTTTAAGAGTGGAAAAACGGTAACGGCGAGTATTCCCATAGCTCACCTCGCCCTCTTGAGCTGCGACCCAATTCCAGATGAATCCAAACGAAAAAAGAACAATAAAGTCCCAGCTTTTCCACAAAAAATAAAAAATGATGTTAAAAAAAATTAAAAATCCAACTTCAACAATTTTTCTCTTAGGTATCGAAAAAAAACTCATTCAATAAATCCATCTTTGTGCAAAAAAGTAAGATCAGGAAACTGAAGGGTTGAAGGGGCCTCAACCACAAAACGAAAAACATTCATGAAATCTGAAGTTGAAAGCATCTTCTCTCGAGAAAACCGACTGCCCATTTTATCCCAAAGAGGAGTGTTAATCGCTCCAGGAAAAAGATTGGTAAATCTTAGCTTGTAGTCCTTCCACTCTTTTTTAAGGCTCTCAAGAAGTCCTAATTGACCAAACTTAGAGGCATTATAAGCACTCACATTGGGATAACCATAATGAGCTGCTGTTGAAAGCACTGATACAATATGTGTGACATCTTTAAGGAGAAAAGGTTCCAGATACTTAAAAAGCAAAAAGGGGCCAATGGTGTTGGTGGCAAGATGAGCTTCAAATTTCTCAAGACTCGTTTCTGCAACTGAAGACATTTCGCAAATACCAGCATTGTTCACAACCAGATCAAAATGAGGTGTGAACTCTCTGACTGTTTCAAAAAATTCTTCTACGGATTCTTCAGACGTTATATCAAGTTCGACATCATAAAAATTTTCATGCTCAAAATCAGTCCCTGACCTTGAGCCACCAAAAACGGTGTAACCAGACTCAATAAGATAGCGACTTATTTCAAGACCAAGCCCAGAGGAGGATCCAGTGACAAGAGCACACTTTTCCATGAATCCTCCTCTGATTTAAATTACTTCGCAATACCAACGGCACGAGTTTCACGAATCACAGAAACTTTGATTGTTCCTGGATAGGACATCTCTTGCTCAATTTTGCGAGCAATGTCTCTTGAAAGCATAATGGTTTGCTCATCTGAAACTTTTTCATTTTCAACAAGAACACGAACTTCTCGACCAGCAGAAATCGCGTAGGAGCGATGAACACCTTCGAAGCTATTCACGATTTTTTCAATATCTGAAAGTCGAGACACATAAGATTCTTTAAGGGCCTTACGTGCACCAGGACGAGCACCAGAAAGTGCATCCCCTGCAGCTACAAGGTGAGCAAGGACTGACTCCGGCTTCTCATCATCATGGTGAGCGCGAATCGCATGAACGATATCTGGTGACTCTCCATATTTTTTGGCAAAGTCAGCACCAATCACAGCATGGGAGCCTTCAGCAGAAGCATCCAGAACCTTACCAATATCGTGCATAAGACCAGCACGACGTGCTTGCTTCACATTAAGTCCTAATTCAGCGGCCATATTACCGGCGAGGAACGCCGTTTCTAAAGCATGTTGATATTGGTTCTGAGTATAAGAAGTACGCCAGTTAAGGGCACCAATCAGCTTCAAGATTTCAGGGTGAATACCGTGAACACCAATTTCCATCTGAGCTTTTTCTCCAAGTTCACGTAAGCGAGACTCAAACTCGTGCTTACATTTTTCATAGAACTCTTCAATTTTTGCTGGATGAATACGTCCATCAGCAATCAAACGCTCAATTGTCATTCTTGAAATTTCTTTACGAACCACGTTGAATGAAGAAATAGTCACAATTCCAGGAGTGTCATCAATAATAAGATCCACACCGCAAATTTGCTCGAACGCACGGATGTTACGACCTTCACGACCAATCAAGCGTCCCTTCACACCATCATCAGCAATCTCAACAGATGAAATCGTTTGTTCCGCCACATATTCCCCAGCAAAACGCTGAATCGCAATTCCTACAATTCTTTTAGCACGTTTTTCAGATTCTTCATTGGCCTCTTCTTCAACACGCTTTACACGTTTGGCAGCGTCGACTCTCGCTTCCTGCTCAACGGCTTCAATCAACTCAGCTTTCGCCTGCTCTTTAGTCAGACCCGCAACTTGAGTGAGTTTATTAGCTAACTCATCTTGAATTTCTGTATTCTTTTTAAGTTCAACATCTAGCTTTTGTGATTTGGCTTCGAGATCAGTTTCTTTAGTTTTAATACGGTCCTGATCTTTTTGGATTTGTTCCGTCTTCTGCTCTAAAGCAACTTCTTTTTTCGTTAAACCTCTCTCAAAATCAGTAAGATGTTTTTTCTTTTTCTCCATTTCATTTTCAAGCTGATTACGCTCTTCGCGGACAATATTCTTAGCATCGTTCTGAGCTTTCTTGCGTAAGTCCTCAGCTTCAGCTTGAGCTTTTTTAAGAATATCCTGAGCTTCACCTTCTTTCGATTTTTGAGCGGCAGAATTTTTAATAGTCAGCAATACGAAAGCAATAACTGCTCCCGCGACTGCTCCAACAATTGCCATCATAACTGGATCCATTATTTATCCCCTTAAAACTTAATTTGCTGAGAAACGTCCCAACAAAATTTTTCTGTTATTATAAAGTCCATGTGGCAGTCGTGACTTTCCACAGGAATTTTTTCTTTCATCTGCTCACTCCAAGCAAGCCCAATCCTGAGGGCTTCAGAACTTTCAAGGTAACGGTCATAATATCCCTTACCTCGCCCCAGTCTTGCGCCTCCCCAATCAAAAGCAACTCCAGGAACTAAAATCCAATCCGGAACAACTTTATGATAGGGCCGATCTAACCACACTCCACCTCTTGGCATCCCATCAGGAATGGCAAAGTGCATTTGCGTTCCTTCTAAAACTGGAAAGCTAAGGGCCAGCGGTATTGACTGCAACAGCATCTGATAAACTGGAGCAATCTCTGCCTTTAATGGCAAGTAGGCCGAGCCAATTTGACTTGTGAGATCAGGGTTGAGTTTGAGAAATTTAATGATCTGGTTGGTGAGGGAATAACTTAAGCTACCAATTTCATCTTCACTCAATTGAGAGAGACTATTGAGTAACTGGGCCCTAAGAACTTCCTTACTCACGTTTAATTCACTTCAGTATTCATTGCCTGCAAAGCCGTTTCTAAAGAACCTTCTAATTTGAGGATGTTTTCTTTGTAATCATCCTCAAGCTGCAATTTTTCCGTGGCCATTTTAAGTGCCACCAAAACTGCAAGGTCTGTATCTCGAAGCATCGGACGACTTGTTTTTAATTCCTGAATTTCAGAATTAACCAAGTCGATCACGGTCTTAGCATGACGATTATCACTTTGATCCGGCCTAAGCCGAACCTTACAACCTAATACATTGTACTCAATTTCCTGACTCAATTTAGTCATAGAAATAAGATAGGGGTTGACCCCATAAAAGTCAATGAAGGGAGAGGGAATTTCTATTGTCTTTTCGAGAACTTAAGGAGCTTAAAGCCCTACTAAAGTTTTGAGATAAAGTTCTAGATCAAAGAGGGCCAAATCATCAACTGATTCACCAACTCCAATATAGGTAATGGGGACTTTTAAGTGATCAACAATTCCCACAGCACTACCGGCCTTGGCCGATCCATCACACTTTGTGAATATAATTCCAGTAAGTTGAAGAGCCTTGTTAAATTCCTGGGCCTGCTTAAGAGCATTCTGTCCAGTAATCGCATCGAGAACCAGAAGGACTTCTTGAGGGGCCTCTGCATTTATCTTGCTCATGACACGCTTAGTTTTCGCCAGCTCATCCATTAAATTTTGATTCGTATGAAGTCTTCCGGCCGTATCAATCAAGCAATAATCATAACCCTCTGCAAAAGCCTTGGCCACTGTGTCATAAGCCACTCCGCTCGGATCAGCACCGTCCTTGGCCCGCACCATATCAACTCCAGCACGCTCGCACCAAACCTGAAGTTGGTCTACAGCCGCTGCCCTAAAAGTATCACAGGCGCCCACGATGACTTTTGCTCCTTGAGATTTTAATTTGGTAGCAAGTTTACCAATGGTCGTTGTCTTACCTGCACCATTAACTCCCACAATCATAAAAACTCTGGTTTGTTTTTTAGACTGATCAAAATTAAAAACATGTGGATGAATAGACTGCTGAATAGAGTCCATTTTATTTTTCATAAAACTGAAGACAAGTTTTTGAATTTCCTCTGGTGCCTTCCCCTTTCCTTCTTGCTCAAGCTTTCCAAGTAATTCCTGAACAAGACCTGTGGGTATATCTGCCGTATAAAGAATCTCTTCAATTTCATCTAAGGCCGGAGTTGATGAACTAAAAAGTTGACCAATTCTTCCCCAAACTTCAGAACGAGATTTTTCAAGTCCTTTGGTTAAACGCTCAGACCACGTAACTTTTGGTGCAACGACCGGTGCTGCCACAGGAGCAGGCGTGGTTTCTTCTTTTTTTATTTCAAGGGATGGAGTTTCAGTTTTTTTTCTAAGGACAAAAAATAAAATGACAGCAACGGCCATTAATCCCAAAACAATTAGTAAAATATTTTCCATTTTTAAACATCCCTTAAATTTGGCTAGAAGTATGGACTAAATTACTTGTTAAAGTAAAGCTTCATGAAGTTCCAAATCATTTGGGCCGTTGCTCCCCACAAGATATGATCTTTAACATTTTGCTCCAAAGACACAACCCGAGAGCTTTTGAGGACATGAAACATCACAGCACTCTTTGAATAACCATGGCGCCAACCAAATTCCCAGTCATTCTCGTTCTTGAGTTCTTCCCAAGGGTAAGCAAGACTTTCATCCCACTCCCCATTACTCTTTATTTCTGAAAAAAATTGTTCCGTAGAGATTTTAAGTCGCGCCACCACCGGAATAATGGGTTGCATTCGGGCCGTCATCACAGAGGGTAAGTAACCTAAACAATCGATAGTATCTAAGGAGAGCTGAGTTTCTTCAGTATATTCTCTTAAAGCAACATCAAAGGGATGTTCTTCATCGGCCTTTTTGTGACCTCCGAAAAAAGCAATTTGACCACCATGAGTCGGCATGGTTAGTGAACGCTTGATGAGAAAAACATAATCCTCATTACATAAAAAAAGCACAGCACCTTTCCACTCGGTTGGGTCAGGAGTATGCTGGGCCAAAATATTTTTAATACGGTGAAAATCCATGCGCCTGCGCTATCAATTTGAACTCCTTCAGCTTATTAGAAACTTCTTTACCCAACAAGGCTTTTTGGATGTTCTCACACCTCCTGCAGTAGAAAATCCAGGTATGGAGGTCCATATCCATCCTTTTCAACTCTACTCAGTTGTTAAAGGAGAGAAAAAAGCTTCTTACTTGCATACATCCCCAGAATTTTGCCTAAAACAATTATTGTCTGACAAAGAAGAAAATTTCGATAAGATTTTTAGTCTCTCTTATTGCTTTCGAGATGAACCCAATTCACCCATTCATCGCTCTCAATTTATTATGCTAGAGTGGTATCGAAAACATGAGAGATACGAAAAGATCATGGAGGATGTGGAAAAATTAATCACAACTTGCCTAAAATCGAATTTACCCATTCGAAAAAATTTAAGTCATCAGAAAGTTGTAAAAAAGACAATGCAGGAATTATTTTTGGAATTTTTAGGTATTGATATCTTAAACTACCTCGACATCCAAAGTATCAAGGGTCTTTTAAAAAATTATCCCGACGTTCCTCTGCCTTTAATTGATTGTGATTGGGATGATTATTTTTTTCTTCTTTATCTCAATAAGATTGAACCCCTACTAGATAAATACCCACTCCTCCTTATTTATGAATTTCCGGCCCCGCTAAGTGCTCTTTCGACTTTAAAAAAGTCTGATTCAAGAGTGTGCGAAAGATTTGAACTTTACGTTAATGGGGTGGAACTTTGTAATTGTTTTAATGAGCTGACGGATTTAACGGAACAAAAAAAGCGCTTCCATGAACAGTCACAGGCCAAAAAACGGCTTTATGGCTATGAACTTCCTGAACCAAAGTCATTTTATGAGTCACTTGAGCAAGGTCTCCCCCCATGTGCTGGAGTGGCCCTTGGAGTGGAGCGATTACTCTACTCACTTTGTGAAGTTTCTCATCCCTTCTTCGATGCTACTTGAAATTTTCTCCATTAATTGATGGATATGAAGACCATCGACAAAACCATGATGGACCTGAATCGAAAAAGGCATCCGGATCTTATTTGAATCAATTAAGTTAAATTTTCCCCAGGCGATGGAGGGTACATCGGAAGATTTAAATTTATAAATCGGATGCTGAATGGAAGTAAAATTAAACCAAGGGAGTGAAGTTATAAAAACATAATCTTTAGTAGTGTTTGAACTTTCTTCTATCGCCGTATTGAGTAGCGTTTTTGAACGAGTGGAGATTTCCCGCGCTTTAAGACTTTCACTAATAAAAGATGACACATTATTTTGATATTTAAAGCAGGTATAATTAAATAACTGATCCTGATTAAGTACCGTATAGGATCCATGGATAAGATCATTTTTGATCACCTCACCATTGACGATTCTATATTTAAAATGATCTAACTCATTTAAGGACTTCATTAAAAAGAAGAGAAAAAAATGAAAGACAGGAAGTTCTTCCCTCTTACAAAAGCTCATGAAGTTGGGAACCTCTAAGTCCAATGTTAAATTAAGTATTGGACTTTCAAAGCTTTCAAAAAAATCAAACCGATCACGTCTTAATTCGAAATTTTTCATCAGACTAATTAAGTAACTGGAGGCCATTCATGACCATATGTAATTTGATAATGAATTCAGATTTTATATGCTGAATCGGCATATTTTTTGCCCACATAAGGTGATAATCGAAACGTTGATCTTGGCGCAATTGATTTTTTAATAAGGGTCCATAATCCTTAGCAAGTTCAAAAGAAAAAACGGCATACCACTTATACAGATCTTCTAGATTATTCACTTCGTAGAACTCTAAAAGATCCATTGATTTTTCGGCCATTATTCTTTTTAAAGAATAAAGATTTAAAGATGCAATTGATTCTTTTTTAAAAGTTTGATTAAGAAATCTTTGACTAAACTTTAATGAAAAATCCAATAATCTATCTGTGGATTTCTCTTCTTTACTCTCCAGTCCTGCATATACTTCATCTAAAACAAGTGCCTGATAGACACCCTCTCTAGAGCCTCCTTGGTCGAGTGTATTCAGCCAGCTAGATAACTCATCTTCACTGGCATCCACTCGTCTAGTGACTAAGAAAATTTCCTGTAGAAACTTTAAATCAAATTGCCGCCTTCTCTCCACTGGCAGTCGGTCATATTCAGTCAGATCTTTTTGAAGCTTGGTGTATGACTTCACATCTGTCGCTTTTTTTAATTCTTTGGGGATTGCTGGAAGGGCAATATCTGGTTCAGGTGGAGTAGGAACCGGCCCAAAAAATTGAATCCCCCATTTTTCTCCCATGACAGATATCACCAAGGATCTTGCCTTTGTTTTCCAGCTTGGCTCGAGAGGAACAGTTTCTGCAATTACAGTTAAACTCAGGGTAAGTCCGAGTAATATGATGAGTCTCTTCACAACATCTCCTTGAATATCAAGATTTTAGTCTATCAAATGAGACTGACTACTGGGCGAAACTTGCCTCAATACTCAGAAAATAAGAGTCAGGTTAAAATGTCTCAAGAGGTGAACCATGTTTTCTCGATTCTTTTCACGAAAAAAAAATCATCAAGATGAAGTTATCGTCCAGGCCGTTGTCACACAGACAGCCGCGCTTATTCACCATTTAAATGACCAAATAGATTTACGTTTTAAAGAACTCTCGGCCCAAGTGAAAGAAATTGAACTAGGGCTCGCACAAATGGAAACAAAATTACTCACTAAAGATCTTAAAGATAAACAGGCCTATGGTCTGCTCCACTATAAGCTTCACGAAGCCAAGAGCCATAAACTACAAGATGAAATAAAAGAATTAGAGGGACAGTTAATAACCAGAAAAGTTAACTCTAAAGATCAATAGTTAAATATCAATTTCTAGACCATCATAAGCAAAACACCACTCAAAATCATTTTTGTACGTCGGTTTTTGCATCTTATAGTATTCATTATTAGAACGCATCATTTTTATAATTTGCTCATCAGAGGCCATCGGATCATGATGAGTAAAAACAACTTTTTTGATTTTTTCTCTAAAGGCAAGATCCATCCCTATAAAAGAGGAACTATGGCCCCAGTCAATTTTCTTTAAAAGGTCATCAAAACCATATTGAGCATCGAAATACATTAAATCAATATTTTGATAGAGTGGTAGATCCTCACCGAGATCTTTAACACTGACTCTCTTGGCTTCATTATCAACCACATGAGCATAATTTTTCCCGCCGTGAGAAATTTTAGCTCCCCAACAAGGATCAGGATGATCAAGTTTGTAAGGAGTGACTTCAAAACCTTGAATCAGAGTTGATTGCCGTGGAGACAATTGATGAAAATGAATTTTTGAAGCTAGCGCACTGAAGGGAACTGGAAAATAGGGTTTAGTGAAGGCGAGTTTAATCACCTCTTCTAGTTTTGGATCAACTCCATAAAAATGGATTTGGTTTCCAGGAATAAAGATAGGAACAAAGAAAGGTATTCCCATGACATGATCCCAATGAAAATGGGTCATATAAATATGGACTTCACCCTGACCTCTTCCACAAGGCCCGGCCATAAGTTCATTACCTTTAAGTCTTAGTCCTGATCCACCGTCAATAATAAGAGATTGCTCACCGGCCTTTAACTCAACACAGGTCGTGTTTCCTCCAAAAGTTTTACCTTTTGAAATCTGCTCATGGTCCATAAAAGCTTTAATGTCTTGGGAGCCGTAAAAAGAAGAGTTACAGAAATCCCTAAGGTATTTTTCTACCTTGGCTTCTAATTCTAGTGGAGTAAAAGGGGCAGGAATAGAACCTCTGGATCCCCATATCTTTAATTTCATCCCACCATTATAAATGTGGAAAAAATAAAAATCTACCTGACTATTCTGCCTACTAGGTCATAATCAAGAACGTCGGTAATTTCAACCTTAACGATTTGACCGGCCTGGGCTATTCCGTCATTTATGATGACTTTGCCATCAATATCTGGCGCTTGACCAGCATGGCGCCCCTGGAGAAGAAGTTCAGTTTCCTCATGAGCTCCCTCAACCAGAACCTCAATGATTTTTCCCAAATACTCTTGATTTAATTCTCGAGCAATTTCCTTCTGAGCTTCATAAAGTTGCTCAAATCTTTCATCAATAACTTCTTGAGGAACTTTATTCTTAAGGCGAACCGCAGGAGTCCCCTCTTCATCTGAATATTTAAAAACCCCAAGATGATTAAATCGGGCTTTTTTTATACCATTTAATAGCGCTTCAAAGTCTTCTTGAGTTTCACCAGGAAAGCCCACGATGATGGAAGTTCTTAAAACAATTCCAGGAATTTTTGATCTTAGTGTTGTGATCTTTTGATGAATCAGTTCTTCAGTCGCCCGGCGATTCATCCTTTTAAGGACTCCATCGGCGAAATGCTGAACTGGCATATCTAGGTATTTTGTGATTTTTTTAGAACTTGCCATGAGATCCATCACATCTTCAGTAAGATCATCTGGATAGAAATAAAAAACTCGAACCCAATCAATTCCCTCTACTTTTTCCAGTCGAGAAAGAAGGTCATAAATCATAGGATTTTTTCCATCCTGCTTTCCACCACCTTCAAGGTCCACACCATAGTCTGAAAAGTCCTGAGAAATGAGATTTAATTCTCTTACACCGGTAGCTGCTAATTGCTCCGCTTCTTTCACTAAGGAATCAATCGTTCTTGAGCGTAATTTACCTCGAAGAGTCGGGATAATACAGAAGGTACAGTTTCGATTACAGCCCTCAGAAATTTTTAACCAGGCCATATAAAAGGGAGAGGTATTTAATCTAGGGTCAAATTCGGTATGAATGTAACGAGGGATTTCAACGAAAGATTTTTTCTCTAGTTTTCCTTCTTCCATCGCCTTAAGGAGTGGAACGATTTTATGATACTCGCCAGTTCCAATAAACATATCAACTTCAGGCATTTCTCCCTCAAGTTCATTTGAATACCTTTGGGCCATACAGCCTGACATCACCAAGGCTTGGCACTTTCCCTCTTCTTTATAGGATGCGAGATCAAGGACAGTTTCGATTGATTCTACTTTTGCAGCTTCCACAAATGAGCATGTATTAACAATAATAACCTCAGCATCTTCAGGGGCCTGAGCAATAGTGAATCCATCCAGCTTTAAGTGTCCTAGCATCACTTGGGAATCTACCAGATTCTTTGAACAACCCAGTGAGGTGAAATAAAGTGATTTTTCCTGAAATTTTTTTGGCTCAAGATTCATAATCTTCCCGTTCTTTGTAATCAATAAAGTATGTGGATTTCTAGGTTAATCTATGGAAAATGTCCATCTGGATGAATTTCTTTCGGCCCTGGCCGTGTAAAAATGCCATACATAGGACCAAACTCCCTAGAAAAAGTAGAATTCTAAGGGGGACTCAGGTAAAAGTTGGGAGGAATCTAAAATTGAAAAACAGGCAAGATTAACCGGGTAAGGCGGATCAATGGTTTGTCTTATACTAATTTAATATGGGTTACATCAGAAACGGTTTTGCTAAATCTAAAAAGATAATTCCTCGCCTCAAAAAGGTGATTCTTTATTCTTTTATGGCCTCTCTTTTCGGGAGCTTGCTGATTGTCGTGGCCTTAAAATGGTTTCCCGTTTACGTCACCCCATTAGTTCTTCTACGCGCCAGTGAATACGCCCTTGATGGAAAATGGGTCTCCATTCAAAAGGACTGGGTGAGCTTAGAAGAGATCTCAC
>CANEVK010000030.1 GCA_947442115.1 Bacteriovoracaceae bacterium
CAACTTGAAGAAGGATACCTGTGAGAACTGTTCTCCACTGAATGGCTTTTTTATTTTCACTTAAAAGGTAGGCTGCAATCACCATCACAAATAAGCCCAATAATGAAACTAGTTTTTCCATGCTCTATTCCTCAAATGATGTTTAGCGTAACATCCGAAGTTATCCGATAGGAAGCCTCGGTTGGCAAGTAGAAGTCGAGGGTTTTAGAAAGATAAATTAAAAAGATTAGAAGATAACTCAGCGGACCGAGTCTCATATTTCAAAACTTCATCCTGGTGCCAGGCCAAACGATCGAGGGTAGAGAAATTTTTTGAAGGTACTTTTCCAACAAGATCTTCAGAACCTTTTTGCGCACTGTTGTAGGCGACAAAGATAACCCCAGCAATAATACCAATTGCTGCACCTGTCCATATATTACGGATACTTTTTGAGGGGGTTTCATAAAAAGAAAGAGTGGATAATCCTAAAATCGCTCCACCGGCCCCGGCAGCTACGACTGTCAGCATATCTTGCTGAGTGTTCTTAATGATATCGTCCTCGGACTGGGCCGAAGCAAAATTCAAGAGTAGAAGTTGAAAACAAATGAATGCAGAAAACCATCTTTTCATGTCGATCCTTACGCAATGATTGCCAAGCGGGAAACCTTAAGTCTATGATAAGTTCCCATCTTAAAGTTGGCAAATCGGATATTTACTAGTGAGACGCTATGACCAAGGATATTTTCCAAGTTTATCCCCTAATTGATAAGAAAAAAAAGGGATTAAAATTAACCCTCAATGAAATTAAGTGGTTTATTCAGAATTATACAGACAAAAAAATTGAAGATTATCAAATGTCGGCCATGCTGATGGCGATGTTTATTAAAGGAATGGACCCAGCTGAAACGGCTGCACTAACCGATGCGATGCTTGAATCGGGCAAGCAACTTAAATTCCCTGGATCCAATGTCATTGATAAGCACTCAACTGGGGGTATAGGAGATAAAGCCTCCTTTATTCTAGCACCTATTGCCTCTGCTGCTGGCGTAAAAGTTCCCATGATTGCTGGCCGTGGCCTTGGACACACTGGAGGAACAGTTGATAAGATTGAAGCAGTAAAGGGTTTTAAAACTGCACTAGATCTTACAGATTTTGAAAAAAGACTGAATAAAGATGGCCTGGTTCTAATTGGCCAAACTCCAGAGATTGCTCCTGCGGACAGACTTATTTACGCTCTAAGAGATGTGACCGCAACAATTGATTCCATACCTCTCATCACAGCTTCTATCATGAGTAAAAAATTGGCCGAAGGTGCCAATGGCATCGTCTTTGACATTAAGACTGGAACTGGCGCCTTCATGCGAACCACTAAAGATGCTAGGAATCTCGGAAAAAGTCTTATCACCACCTCAAAACGCTTTAAGAAGAAAGCTGTGGCCTTGATAACTGACATGAACCAACCTCTTGGAAACTCTGTTGGACATTCAAATGAGATTATTGAGTCTATAGAAACACTTAAAGGTCGTGGTCCTAAAGATCTTACTGACCTCTCTCTCGCTCTTGCCGCTCACATGATTCACATCGCAGGGATCGAAAAGAGTTTCGATAAGGCCCTTAAAAAAGCCGAGCTGATGGTCAGTTCCGGCAAGGCACTCGAAGAGTTTAGAAAACTTATTAAGGCCCAAGGTGGAGACGAAAGAGTTATTGATGACTACTCCCTCCTCCCTTTAGCTAAAGAAATAACCATCGTAACTGCTCCCAAAAATGGTTTCATTAAAATGTTTCAAAACGATCAGATTGGACTACTGCTCATCGATCTAGGTGGCGGAAGAAAAACCAAATCAGATGTCATTGATCATGGTGTTGGTTTTGAATTTAAGAAAAAAATTGGTGATAAAATTAAAAAAGGTGAAACTATTTTTGAAATTCATCACCATGCCAATCAAAAAGATATTGCTGAAAATATAAAATCTATTTTTCTCAAAGATGTCCTACAAATGTCTTCGACTAAAGTTAAAACTCCAAAACTCATAATTGAAAAAATCAGCTAAGGAAGAGCTATGATGAATAAAATTCTTGAATCGGCCCAATATATTCAATCTCGTTATAAAACTAAACCGAAAATAGGACTTGTTCTAGGTTCTGGATTGGGTATTTATGTGGATCAAATTCAAAATAAAACAATCATCCCCTACCAAGAGATTCCTCACTTTAAACGAACAAGTGTTGAAGGACACCAAGGTTGCCTTATTTTGGGCGATGTTCACGGAGTTCCAGTGGCAGCACTCCAAGGAAGAATTCATGCTTATGAAGGGCATCCTATGGAGGAAATTGTTCATCCTGTTAGAGTCTTGGCGGCCCTAGGAATTGAAATTCTTATTTTAACGAATGCCTCTGGTGGAATAAATCTAGATTACCATCCGGGAGATCTTGTTAGTATTAATGATCACATTAATCTAACAGGTCGAAATCCACTCCAGGGACCAAACATTGCAGAATTAGGTCCAAGATTCCCGGATATGACTCAGGCCTATGATCCTTCACTTATTGAAGTTATGCATGAGGTGGCCAATGCCCACCATGTGAATATGAAAACTGGAGTTTATTGCTCAGTCCTTGGTCCATCCTATGAAACTCCTGCTGAAATACGTATGTTACGTACTATTGGTGGAGATATGGTTGGAATGAGCACTGTCCCAGAAGTCATTGCGGCCAACCACTTAGGGTTAAAAGTTGCTGGAGTGGCGTGCATTACCAATTATGCGGCCGGAATTAAGGCAGAAAAACTCAGTCATGCTGATGTGAAATTAGTGGCAGAAAAAGCCATGGTTGGATTTGCGACTATTTTAACTGAAACTATTGGGGAACTCAAAAAACGAGGAAAAGTCTAAATGAGTGATCAAAAGCTAAGAGACCTTGCGATTGATGCTTCTACCCGTTCCTACTCTCCTTATTCATTGGCCAAAGTAGGATCTGCAGTAGTCACTGAAGATGGATCTATTTTTCAGGGCTGTAATGTAGAAAATTCAAGTTTCGGTGGTACAGTATGTGCCGAGAGAGTTGCGATATGGAAGGCCATCTCTGAAGGCCATAAGAAATTAAAAAAGATATATGTTTATACAGTTGATGGATGGCCGCCATGTGGAATGTGCCTACAAGTAATGACTGAATTTTCAAATCTTGATCTCGAAATTACTTTTGGAAACAAAGACGGTGTTGAAAAGACAAAAAAGTTGGGAGAACTCCTGACTCATGCTTTTACACCAGAACATTTAAAGCGATAAAAAAACAGGGAAGGAGCGAATGTTCCTTTTATTAAAATGCAAGAAAAAATCTACAATAGTTCACACGAACTCCTCGAATCATTAAAATTTTGTGTCATCGATCTTGAGACAACTGGTGGAAATCCAGAAACAGAAAAAATCATTGAAGTTGGAATATTAAAAATCGAAAATCGTAAGATAACTGAGGAAAGAAGCTTTCTCATTAATCCTGAAAAAGAAATTCCTGATTTTGTTCAAAAGCTCACAGGTATAAAAAAATCAGATGTCGAATTTTCTCCTAAAATTGAAGAAGTCATTGATGAAATTGTACAGTTTATTGGCGATTCTATTTTAGTTGCCCACAATACGTCTTTTGATATCCCCTTTCTTAATGGTGTTCTCAAGAAACTCCAGCGCCCAACTGTGGAAAACAAAGTTATTTGTACCAACATTATGACAAAATATCTTATCCCAGACATTATGAGTTCTAATCTGCAATATATGTCAGATATTTTTGGCATCTCACACTCTCAGGCCCATCGAGCTGTAGAAGATGCAAGAGCAACTGCAAATCTCCTATTGAAGTACCTTGAAATTTTTGAAGAAAAAAAAATAAGAAAAGTTAATCAACTTTACTATCCTCGAAATAAATTCGAATTGGATCGAGTTATTATTGATCAGTCATCAGGGTTAGATGAGGTCAGTGAGACATTAAAGTCTATAAATCTTCCCTGCGTTCTTTCAGTTAAAGGCGATAACGGAGTCATCTTAACAATAATGCCCATCCAACATCCCAATCAAGATCATGAAGAGATCAGAAGTTTTCTAGAGAACTATCGTTGGAGCCAAATTCACATTAGACTTTGTGGCCCATTCATCGAAGGGCTTTTTTACATGAACGCGAATTTCGTCAAGATTCCAGATCAGTATCGAAAAAAGACCATTGATTTCCTAAAAAATAAATATCCACTTCCTCCTGCACCTCACTTGCTTGATGAGCATGATTTTATTATTACACCACATCTCATCAGTGGTCAGTTTATAGTCTATTCATTTTTAAACTTTACGACCTACTCTCAACTTATATTTAAATTTCCTGCTCATAAAAAGAAACTTCACCAATTTCTAATCGGGCAAATCAATCGCTTTGAACTACAGCAAAAAGGCAAAAGAAAAGTTTTTATTCAAAATGATTTAAAAGATGTATTCCTCAGTCTTTTTAATCATGCTTTAAAAGAAGATCCTGCCTTATATGTATGTTTAAAAAACGCTGAGATAAAAGATGATAAAAAGACTTACGCCGAGAAAATCGAAAAGCTCTCTATAACAAAAAATGATCCTTATCAATTTCCTAAAACTCACCTTTAGGTGGATTATAGATAAAGCGAAGTGAATAGTCGGAAACTTGTAGTACAAAGTTTTCAATCGTTAATAAATTCTGCACAAGTTTGGATAAAGAAAGACTAGAGATATTAAGCTCGTGTAGTTGAAATTGAATTTCCTGAGAAGATTCTATGATTTCGCCTTTAATCACTTTCTCAATTTGGTTTTTATCACTAATAAGTAAATGATGTGAATAAAGTGTCATCAGTTCACCTAAGATGAGATAAAAAGTCATTGTGAGTAAGCTAAGATTTATTTGCGCCCTAAAATTAGAATGCTGAGAAAATGTCCATGAAAAGCGAATACCACTTTCAACAGTCCTAAAGCGTAATAAATTCTGAGCTTGCTGGAATGCCACTTCAACCGTACTAATTTTGAGATCCACAGATGAAACGTGGTGGGGATTAGCACGGGAAAAACCAAGAAATGTTTCTATTAACTGCTTACAACGATGAGAACCATTCTTCATCTCTACCAGGGTCTGCTTGGCCTCATCATTCATATCTTCATCAAGTTGCATTAATCCAATTGCGGCCTGAATCCCAGCAATCGGATTATTCAATTCGTGAGCGATACTTGAACTAATGATTCCCAACTCCTGACCTGAAGGAGTTAGATTTCCCTCACCTCTGAGGAAAAAACTCTCTGTAAAAAACACAAACAAGACCTTCACTTCATCAAGATGATGAATCTCCTTTCGGAAAATATTGTAGGGAATATCATTGAGTAAAATCTTTTCACGTAACTGATACTTCAGACAATCTTGAGGCGTTAGATTCAACTTTGAAAACAAGCTATTATGCTGATAAATCTCACCTTGCAGAGAAAGAAGAACTACCGGGAATGGTAAACCATCTAAGATGCTTTCCCAAAGTTTATCATCGGAGAAAGGATCAACAAGGGTCTGCTTAGAGTTAAAGAAGTTTGAAACTGTATAGTAGAAAAATATTTTCTGAATAAGCTTTAAAAAATCATCTTCGACACAATTCAAATCAAGTCCAACAAACTCACCTTTAAAGGGAGGTAATGGTAAAAAAGTTTCAAGAGAATTAAATTCAAGCAGGTCTTCAGAGGAAACTAAATGGAACTTGGTCTTATTGAGAAAATTCTTAGCAAACTGCTTTAGAATTTTCTCACATTTTATTAAATCATCAGAATGTATAAGCTCTCTCTCGAGATCTACCAAGGCCTGAGAATACCGCAAAATTTCGGCAGAGGTAATCGCCCCTCCAGATTGAATCATTTTTTGGGTCATGCCTCGTGCCAAAGATTCAAGCTTCTTTAAATTTTTAAGGCCAACCTGTTTAACATAATTCATTTTCAATTGAACTATTTTATTAAACTCTGGAGCTAAGACTTTTTCTAATTGGGATCGATCGATAGCACCATCTAATATAACGTCAACATTTTCATAGTCTATGTCATGACCAAAACTAAATAAGTCCTGGTTTTTATCTACAAAACAAATTTTTAAAGTATCTCTTTCTTTTAATTTTTCCAAAGAAGACTCAGCAATAAACTCTACCGTTAATGGCTTTATTTTTTTGAAGACCTCATCTGGAGAATAAAAATTAATGAGAGATGCTTTATAATGAGTCAGGATAATATCAATAGCCTTTCTGAGCTCAAGGGACAGAGCTGAATCTATTTTAAATTCAATAAAGCTAGAATTTTTCTCGAGAGGATTCATTTGAAGTACTTCTTACTTTCCTCGATGAGAACTTGACCATCAATATACTGCCCTTGAATTTTTGTCCCCCAGTGCAAATGTGGACCAGAGGTTCGGCCGGTATTCCCCGATAAACCTATAAGATCCCCTTTTTTAACAATGTCTCCATCTGAAACCAATGTTTTTGATAGATGGCCATAAACAGTGAAGATATCCAGTCCATGATCAATAATAACCGTCCATCCGGTGTAAAAGAGATCGCCAGAAAAGACTATTTTACCTGCATTAGCTGCTGGGACCTTGTCACCAATGGCCGCTCGAAAATCAATACCTAAATGCTGACCTTTTTTTTGTTTGTTATAGACTCTTTTCGTCCCATAAACACTTGTAATAAGACTATCCATGGGTTGTCCAAAAGACTCCGTGAAAAGAAAATCAGGGATGCTGGAATTATAAATTTTATTCAAAACAATTTGCTCTTTGGCGACTCTCATTTCATCTTCAGAGGCAAGTTTAATCTTTTTTGGATCGACTTTAAGTTTTTCTGCCTTATAGGGCTTGTCGATGACACTGAAACCTATTTTTTTAATTATTTTTTCGTTTTCTGTCACATTACATTGAAAAGAAGATAAATCTGAAAAATAACTTTCTATAATAAAGGCATATCCTTTTTTATTCTTTTTTACATATTTAACTTCACTGCCCCGACAAATTAGTTTTGCATCATCAGTATTTACTGGAAACTCAATCCATCGAACCTCTCCTGGGGCAATCGAATATTGACCTAACGGCTCCTGATTCACTTGCGCATTCAGGGCGCAAGACAAAGAAAACAAAATAATCAGGAGACTAAAAAGATTATTAAGAATTCTATTCTTTTTGAGCATGGGCCACTCCATCATTAAAATGAATATTGATCTTTGATTTATTATTCAGTTTTGAAAAGTCATCAATACACGAAAGAATTTCCCCATCAGGAGTCTGGATAAAAGTATATCCACGTTTTAAAACCCCTCTGGGATCTATTGCCGAAAGCAATTGACCAAGACTTGATATTTTATCCTTCCAAGAGTTTATTTTGACTAGAGCATTGTGCTGGATTCTTAGATCAAACTCATCAAGGAGTCTGCGTTTTTCATTTATCCCTAACAGTTCAAGACCACGATCCTTCAAACGAATCTCATCTAAATGATGTTTTGATTTCATAAAATTTTGGTTTATTAAATGGATCAGCTCTTTTGGGTGATACTGATGAGTAATTAATTGCACTCTTTGAGAGATTTTTTCCATCCCAGATCTTAGGTGAGTATAGCAAAAATGGATCCTTGATTTTAGCTCCGTCTGAGGCTGCGATAAAAATTCCGCTGCAGCACTTGGTGTCTCTGACCTATGATCAGCAACATAATCACAAAGAGTAAAATCAACCTCATGACCAATGGCACTCACAACCGGGATTGGACAGGCAGCGATGGCACGTACTAAATCCTCATCATTGAAGGCCCACAAATCTTCAAGGCTACCACCACCTCGAGCAAAGACGATGACCTCAATGCCATTTATTTTTTGAACGGTGGTTAATGATTGTATTAATTTTTTAGCGGCCCCTTCGCCCTGAACAAGGCAAGGGATAATTAAAATATCAAACCAAAGGCTACGTCTTTTATAAACATTTATAAAATCTTGTAGGGCAGCGCCATGTTCTGCTGTAATGAGAGCGATCCGCTTAGGGAACTTAGGTATCGCTTTTTTCCGATCTAAATCAAATAGCCCCTCTTGTGCCAGTTTAACTTTTAATCTTTCTAATTGAATTTTTAATTGACCAACCCCCGCTGGGAATAACCTCTTTACTAAAATCTGAAATGATCCCCTTTTCTGATACACACTGATGGGGCCGAGAATAATTATTTTATCTCCATCCTTTAATGTACGTATGATTGGATTTCTCAAGGCTTCCAGCTTAAATAAGGCACATGAAATAGATGAAGAATTGTCTGATAAATTAAAATACCAATGCCCACTTGAAGAAAGGGACAGGTTGGTAACCTCCCCTTCCACAAATACCTCTTGGTACTGATCCTCAAGAAGATTTTTAATGGAAATGACTAAATCTGAAACTGAGGCTGCCTGCATCTTTAATTATTCTTTTTCATATCTTTAAAAACGTTAAAGCCTTCAAGATATTTTACTGCTTGGGATACCTGATAGTCTTCACTTGGTTTATCAATTTTAAATATCTCTTCATCCACTTCTTCTTTTTTGACAACTTTCTTTTTTTCAAGATTTTTCATTCTCTTAATACGCTCTTCTTTCTCTTGGTCTAAACGATATTTTTTTTCTTCGTCAGTTTCGATCGTTGCGGTCAGGTGATTTTTGAGATCTTTTTCACGAATATAGCGATCTTCCTTAAAGTTTTTTTCAAGTGCATCCTTTTCAACTTCCTCTAAAACCACATCCGGCAGAATACCGATGGCCTGAATCTTTCTATTTTTAGGAGTCATGTACTGGGCAATTGTAAGCTTAACCCCAGTATGTTGATCAAGCTGAGCAACAGTTTGTACAGAACCTTTACCAAATGACTGTGACCCCATGATGACTGCTCGTTTATAGTCCTGAAGGGCGCCCGCTACAATTTCGGAGGCAGAAGCAGATGCCCCATTAATAAGTACGACCATTGGAGTGACCAAGTCTTTAAAACCAGATTTTTTTACATAACGAATATCTTTATTTTGTGGATCACGGGCCTCAGTAGAAACAACAATCCCTTCTTTTAAGAAAATGGATGAAACGTCCACGGCCTGATCCAGCAGGCCACCGGGGTTAGATCTCAAGTCTAGTACGATACCTTCAAGATTCCCTTTGATTTTAGATTTTAAATTTTTAATAGACTCTTCAATTGATTCAGCTGATCGTTTCTGAAATTGAGTTAATCTTAAATAAATAAATCGATCTTTTAATAATTCTCCCTTCACTGGCTTAACTTTAATCAGCTCTCTTTTAAGTTTAAAGTGTTTTACACTATCTGCTCCCTCGCGAGAAATACCAAGATGAATTGATTCCCCAATTTTTCCGCGCATTTTCTCAATCGCTTGCTCAAGTGATAGGCCGATAATTGGCTCATGGTTTATTTCAACTAATCGATCTCGGGCTTTAAGACCAGCACGAAAAGCTGGAGTATCATCAATTGGAGTGACAACATAAATGACTCCATCTCTTTGAGTCACCTCAAGGCCCAAACCACCAAATTCTCCCTGAGTATCATTTTGCATTTTTTCAAAAAAATCTTTGCTTAGAAATGTTGAGTGTGGATCTAGAGTTTCCATCATCCCCTTGAGGGCGCCTTCAATTAATTTTTCTGTATTTACTTGTCTGTAATATTGAGTCTCTACAAGATGGAGAACTTTATTGAAAAGTTCTAATTGCTCAAAGCGAGATTTATTATCATTCGCATCTGATTTATTTTTAAATTCTTTTGAATATACGATGCCTGAAATAAAGGAAGAAAAAATTAAAAGAGATACCGTAAAAGTACGAAGCGACATGAGCTCTCCTAAGCAAAATGAACTACTTAGATTTTACTCACTCCATTCTGGTCTAACCACAAAATTGTGTTTTGAGCTGTATTTTTCTTTCGCACTTCAAAGTAGAGAGACTGCTCTTCTGTTGAATTTTTTTGAGTATAGGCAAGAATATCACCATCTCGAACCATATCATTCTTTTTAACTTTAACATCCATTTTGCCGAGTAAAACAGTTCTAAGATCTTGACCGTGATCAATCAGAACAACTTGACCATAACTGGCCAGATCTCCAGCAAAGACAACTTTTCCTTCACCTACGGCCTTAACAGGTTGTACGGCCTGAAATTTAAAAGTTATTCCCTTAGGACTTGTAGTGTAAGTTGAAAAATCATCCACCGGTCTTCTAAAGAACCTATCCGGTTTTTTTAAAATAATAGGCTCTTGAGAAAAAGTTTTTTTGATGGCAGAAACTTTTTTTAATATTTTATTTTTCTCAACTTTATTCTCTGCTAATTTTTTTGATTTTACCTTTGTAAGATAAATGTCCATCGTCTCTTTTTTTCTATTCTCTAATTCCTTGATCACCATAGAGAGCTCTTCCTCATCAATCTTAAGGGCAGCTAACTTCTCATCAAATTCAGCTACTTTATTTTCAAAAGATATAAGCTCTGTCTCTTTATTCTTAAGCTTCAATTGTGCTTGCTTTAAAAGTTCGAGATGAACTTTTTTTTGCCAAGTCTCTGCGACTTCACTTTCAGATTCAATTAAATAATGATGAATAATCTTTTTATTGTCATTCCGGGCCTGTCTTACATCTTTATGAAGTTCAGTAAGCTTCTCACGGTAGAGCTTAATGTCTGATTCGAATTGCTGAATCTGTTCCACACTGGAAACATATAAATTACTTTTTGAACCAATCTCTTTTTCTAAACTTGAAAGTCTTGAACCCAGTTCCATAACCTCGGTCCGATATCTTACAAGGTCATCACCAGCATTCCTAGGAACTGCCCCCCAGGTATTCATACTTAAAATAGACATCGTCAAGAAGAGTAGTTTCATCTTGTTGATTTCCAACTCCATGACTTGAGTGAAAAAGACCAAAAAACTGAATACACCATGAGTAAAATAATAAGATCAAAAAGTTTCACAGTCCCATTCACGACGCCAAAAGCAGTAAATAATAGAATGATAGAAATAAGTCCTGAGGCAATTGTTTTTGAAGCCACATCAGTTTTTCTTTGAAACTTCTCAATTAAATAAGATCTTGCTCGAAATGAATCGTAAACAAGCCAAAAGCTGATGATCCAAAATAAACCAAAGACTCCAATGACCATCCAATCTCCATAATCTCCAAGAAGACTATAAAATGGATGAGACTTCATAAGATGAGTCACTTCAGGATATTTTATTTCTGTGGCATTAACATGATTTGTTCCGCCCATTTTGATGACCTGCGCACGGATAAATGAAAGGCTCTCCTCAGAAAGTGAGGGACTTAGAACAAATTTAATTGATTTAAAGTTCATGAGATCTGAACCAACCTCATAGCCTGATCCAAGTTGACTTACTAACTGATTAATCTTTGCTTCATTTTCAGTTTTTGTTTTTTCAAATATCCCAACAACTCCTGGCAATTGGCCAACAAGCCTTTTCAATTTGTCTGGGTTCACATGAGAATCTATGACCGTAACAAAATAGGGATTAGCCATTTTTTCAGGTGAAATTTTTTCTATCAAATCAGATACCCAAGGTCTATGGGTTAGTGCAAATGCAAAGATGCATGAAAAAAATAAAAAACTAAATCCTCTCAGAAGACTCTCCCCAAGAGATTTTACAAATTCAGTTAAATAAAACATGCATGCCCCGAATAGACTAATCTTCCCTGATCTAAATGAGCTATCTTGCCTGGAAATTGCTTTATGAGCTCTTTGTTATGAGTTGCCCAAACGAGAGTTAACCCTTTTTTATGATTATAGTGATTCAGAACTTCAAATAATTTATATGAGTTCTCTTTATCAAGTGAGCTCGTAGGCTCATCAGCAAGCAGGGCGGTTGGTTTTGACATAAGCGCACGGATCATAGCAACTTTCTGTTTGAGGCCACCATTACAGTCCTCAACGCGACGATTGAGGTAATCATAGACATGTAAAATTCGAGCGAGATCTTCTAATTCCTTATAGAATTCATTCTTGTTAGAATAAAGGCTGCTATCATAGGACATCCAGATATTTTCCTCGCAACTTTTTCTTTGTAAAAGTCTCAGGTCTTGAAAAACAGAAGCGACGAAATGCTTCGCAGAACGCTCATGGGGTAACACGGCCTTTCCCGAAGTTGGTGTTAAATTTCCACCAAGAATATTAAGAAGTGATGTCTTTCCGGCACCAGAAGGGCCAGTGACAAAAAGGATTTCTCCAGGATAAATCGTGAGCTGGACAGACTTTAAGGCTTTTAAATTTCCATACTCCAACGACAAATTGTCGAGATGGAATAAGTAATTTTGATGGTTTGAACCACCTTTAGATTGAATTGTTCGACCGGTTAGCATCCGTGAAACCTGCCTTCAAATAGGGATCCATTCATAGATCCACATAGTCATGATGCAATCATTGTACCGATTTTTAAATGAGTAAGTAAAGAGTTTGACTCAATTGAATAGCTGACCAGGACTAACCAGTAATAACCCCTTCTGCCTTAAGAAGCTCGTACGCCGATTCAGAACAAAAGACATTTGGTACGAAATTAAACTTGGTTTGCAAATCACTGATAATCGAGTTCTCAACATCGCCAAGAAGTTTAACATCTCCATTATCCAAAAGTATTTTCACGGGATCTCTTTCCAAAAGTAGATTCTCATTTGTCTTTGACTTGATGAGCTTACGACGAGATTTAACAAACACGATATGCTTGTTTGGTAAATCTTCTACAATCCAATCCTTGTCTGTGCCTTTCTTTTTGAGAATGTCCTTAATCTCTTTAATTTTATCCTCAGCGCGCTTCATGATTTTGTCATAAACATGATCTTCATCTTGATTAAGAATTCTCTGCTTAAATTCTTCGCACTTCACAGTTCTTGGATCTATTCCAAAGAGTAAACAGCGGGCCAGATCTTTAATTCTTGGATTCTTATCAAATTCACCGTTGGTATAGTACTTATGAACTTGAGTCATAAAATACTGATCATTAAAGGTGTAGAAATGCTCTGGCTGATGAGCAATCATATCCATCAACTGGGAGTAGGTATAAATCTTTCCTTTCTCTAACATGTAAAAACAAATTTCTTCCGCAATTGCATCAAAGCGTGCTCCACGCGGGGCCCTTATCACTTGTGAATACCAAGCGAAGCGTGCCATTAAAAAATCTTCTACGGCATGGAGAGCATTGTGATTGATAGCGACAATTTCCTGCCCATTGACCGTTGCAACTCTAAAGTGATGGAGCAAATAGTCTCGATCATAAGTTCCGTAACGAATCCCCGAATAGTGTGCATCTCTTAAGAGATAATCCATTCGATCACAATCAACTTCAGAGTGAAGGATTTGATTGGCCAAAATGCTAGAATCATTCCCCTTCACAAGATTAGAAATTTTTTGAGGATCTATTCTATATTTTTTTAAGAGGTAAGTAATACCGCCCTCATAATCAGTATTTTTAATGATATAGGATCCTAGATGTTCGTGATCATCTGGGTGCCCTTTACCATTTTTTTCATGAGTTGTTTCACCATAACGGATGTAGGCCATCTCTGTTGTATGGGAGAACATAAAAGTTCCTAGGTCATGCAATAAAGCTGCAAGTCTAAGACTTTGGTGAAAGGCTTTTTCTGGAGATTGAACTTGATCATCAAAGAGATCTTGCTCGGGCACTCCTCTCCCTAAACGCTGGAGGATTTTATGGGCATTAAACATTACACCTATGGAGTGTCCATACCGAGAGTGCTCTGCACCTGGGAAGGTATAAAACGTAAAACCTAGCTGTTTAATCCAGCGAAGTCTTTGATAAAATGGTGTGTGAATAATTTCCCATTCTAGGTTTGTGAGATGGATAAAACCGTAGAGTGGATCAAAGATGATTTTCTTTTTTGAACTGACTTCCATGTGCCCTGTCTAAGCTTAAAAGGGGCCCAACCTTGGGCCCCTGAGATTTTGTTATTGTAATGTTGTCGCTTTTCTTTTTCCCTTGCGTGCTTTAGCAACTTTGCTAATGGCATATTCCATTAACATGAAGGCTTCGCGACGAAGACCATTATCGTGGATGTAGCGATAAAAGTTTTCGATATCACCATTTGTGCGAAAATTCTTAATCGTCATCACTTCTGGGGCCTGTCCTGGTTTCTCATCTAGATTTACTGTTTTAGACATATATACTCCTAGTCGTGTTATTTTACTTTCTTCAATCTAACTCTTCAACATTTCTTATTGTTGATCTCTCGCCTCGATCAGACCGTAGCTATGAAGCTTGTTATAAAGAGTCTTTACTGTAA
>CANEVK010000031.1 GCA_947442115.1 Bacteriovoracaceae bacterium
AAAGGTATCGGTTCAGATTACGCTTCAAACATGAGTGTCTTTCTAATTGGAGCAGGAGTTGGAGTAGGGGCTGATCTTGAAAAAAATAAAGAGGCAGACTCTCCAATTTCAGGTGCAGGTGTCCAAGGTGGACTTATAATCGGTACAAATCTTTCTTGGTTGCCAGTAAATAATATTTTAGGTTTAGAAGCAAAAAAACTTAACGTGTATTTCAACGGGATGAAATACAAATACGAAATGAACAATAAAGATACCAGTGGAAGTGCAGACCTTTCTTCATATGGTGTTCACTTTAGTTATGACTGGATCAAGAGTCGAGGTAATCGACTCCTTGGATGGGGTGGAGTCAAGATTCATACAGGTTATGAATACAATCATACAAATCTCAAAGTAAACTCAGCCATCACAAAAGATTTATCTTACGAAGATGGTGGAGTTACTTACACTTCTCAAATTTCGGCTTCTCCTGCAGCGGAAATTGATGTGGCAACTCACTCCATTCCTCTTGAAATATCAACTTCTGTTCAAGTTCTTTATTTTGTGAGTCTCTATACTGGTCTTGGTGTGGATTACAATATAGGTAAAGCCACAGGTAAAGGAGATCTAAATTCCAGCACATCAAATTTATGTGCTGGTGATACGGACACTAGTACCCCGGCTTGCGATGGAGGACTTGGAGATGTAGGCGACATCGATACTGAAGCTAACGTTGATGGTAAAGGAAAGGTCAATCCATTTTTAACTCGTGGTTTTGCTGGTGTTCAGCTCAACCTTCCTTGGACTCGTATTTTTGTTCAGGCTGACAAAGCTTTCGGGAATGATCTTGTTGGTGTTTCTACCGGACTCCGCTTCGCTTTCTAAATTTAGAATTTTTTCTCCAGGCCTTTGGTTGCTGAATGCCTCCAAAGGCCCAATACCCTCTCCTCTTTTTTCTCGCCTCCATCATTGCTTTCAAAAATTGATACTTCATGGCCACAGATTCAAACTTCGCGTATGGATAGAGACTCGCGCAACCTTGCCTCACCAATGTCATCGCCACCTGATCTATGTCTCCCAACATCCGGTGGTAAATATCATAACCATAAAGTCTTAAGGTCCCCGTCTTCTTCAAATTCTTTTTCAAACAAGCATAGGCGAGTTTTCCCGCTCCAGGTTTGTGATTCCAAAAAGGCTGCTTGAGCTCCGGGGCATCGATGGGTGAAAGCCTCAAGCGTTGGGTCCAGTTGCCCTTTTGAATCAGGACTGTGTCCCCATCATAAACCTTTAAAATCTTGACCTTTATTTCCATGGGCCAGAGGTCTGTAAGATCTACTCGCACTAGAAAAAGGCTCAACAAAGGCACAAGGATTTGATAAGGTCGGCGCATTCGTACTTCCTTACTGGAAATGCAGGCGGCTTGCCGTCTTGAAAACAACTTATGCCAAGGATAGTTCTTTTATGAATGTTCGCTCTGATGTTAACCAGCACTTTAAATTCACTCTCCAACACGTCGATAAACACTGTGGCGCTCGGGCCGGAATTATCCACACCCCTCATGGTGATATCGAAACTCCGGTCTTTATGCCGGTGGGAACTCATGGTGCGATAAAGGCGCTTCAACCGAAAGAACTCGTGGATCTCAATATTCAAATTATGCTCTCCAATACCTATCACCTCCACCTCACTCCAGGCTCTGAGCTTGTGGCCAAGGCCGGTGGTCTGCATAAGTTTATGGGTTGGGATCGACCAATCCTCACAGACTCTGGTGGCTTTCAGGTTTTTTCTCTTCAGAAAAATTCTATTACTGAAGAAGGAGCAAACTTTAAGGGTGCGAAGGGCGAGAACGTTCTTTTGACTCCAGAAATCTCCATTCAGGTTCAGCAAAATCTTGGCTCTGATATTATGATGGCCTTTGATGAATGTATTCCGTATCCGGCGACAGAAAAATACGTGGAAAATTCCATCGCTCGAACTCACCGCTGGCTCGATCGCTGTGTTGAGGCATGGACGAATCCGAAGCAGGCCCTATTTGGAATTGTTCAAGGTGGTGTTTATGATAAATACCGCAAAATCTGTATAGAAGAAGTCACGAAAAGAAATCTTCCAGGTTACGCCATCGGCGGAGTATCTGTCGGTGAGGGCCCTGAGCACATGGAAAAAGTGGTTAAGTACACAGCACCGCTTATGCCAGTAGATAAACCTCGCTACGTGATGGGTGTAGGCATGCCTGAGGATCTTCTCATGATCTGGGAAAATGGTGTAGACATGAGTGATTGCATTATCCCGACGAAGTTTGCCCGCGGTGGAACTCTTTTCACTAACCGTGGAAAAATTCGCATTGAACACAAAAACTATCGCCGAGATTTTTTCCCGATTGAGCCGAACCTAAAAGATTACGTGAACACAAACTTCACCCGCGCTTATATTAAGCATCTTTTTGATTCGAATGAAATCTTGGGTCAAATCCTGGCGACGGCCCACAATATTTCATTTTATAAATCCCTCGCCTCAAGAGCAAGGCAAGCGATCTTAGAGGATCGCTACCTTGAGTTTAAAAAGCAGTTTCTCGACGGATACAAAAAAGACTAGAAGTGCTCTTTAAAAATCTTTAACTGAAGCCGGCGACGAGAGAGTTCAAGTTTTGCCTTGAGTGCAGGAACATTAATTTGAAACTTCACCACCACGGGATCGGCTTCAAATTCCTTGATAGCTCGGGACTCAAGTCCAGGCCAGCTATTTACAAGGCAGTCCTCTCGATCCTTTTTAAATTTAGTTCGATTAAGGCTCGTATCAATAGGATAAGATTGCAGACATTTTTTGGCCTCTTGAACCCCGAGATCAAAAACCCTCGTCTCCAAATTGGTATAGGACTTCGAAGTCAGCTCTGTTTTCGATTTTTCAATCCAGTCTAAATAGCTTGGTGCCTGAGTGATATTTTGACAAACATCATTCACAAATGTTCCAAAGACGACAGATTTTTGGTCGTAAAGAACTTGATAGTTTACTTCTCGAAGGGCTTTTTTCTGACAATCTCTAAGGACATTCACTTCTGAGACGACATCCGAGACCCAAGAAAAATCAGATGTGATTATTTTTCTTATCTGTTCTTTCTCTTTAAGCTTAAACTCCTCAATCCCCTGGGCTTCTTTAGTCCTCGCTTCGAGGTATAGTGACCTTAAGCTTGATAAGAATTCCGGTAGGATCTCAGATTTAATCAGACTTTCTTCTTTCGGGTGCTCTACTTTCTCCCCTTTAAATGAAATGTGCTGCACTAAAGAATCTGCCTCCCTCATGAAGCCTTCATTGAGACAATTATAAACAGAGCTGATGAGGTAGCCTTCACTGAGAGTGAACATCCGTCCACTTGGTGCGGCCTCATCAGAAATTGGTATCTCATGGCAAGTCTTCCATAAAGACTTGGCCGCTATTTCTACTTCACTTTTTTGAGACTGAACAAAAGCTTTATAATAAGAAGTTAAATGGCTTCGGATACTTTCAAAAGGGTGAGCTTCCAGATAAAGGCGAGCAAGATCTTCACTATGAGCTTCAGGCAACTCTAAGGGTGCCAGAGATATATTAACTTTCTTTTTTACTTCTTCCTCATAACAGGCTTTTTCATCCTCAGGACTTCCACAAGAAAGAAATGCATCGACTGCCATATCCTTTTTAGGAATGAGTTCCATGAATGATTGAACTTTTGCAAAATAACCTGAATCGGTATGAAGCTGCTTAAGGTACTTATTGAGGTAAGTCCGAACTTCATTTTTAAAGAGGAGGTCCCACTCATCTTTCGCCTTATAGGCATTGAGTATTGAGCATCCTTCAATTTCTTTAGTTTTAATGTCTGATGATATCTCAAGCGATAAATCACTGGCGCGAGCACTTAGGCATTGAACCATCGCTGGCAAGACAGGAACAATAAAATCACTCTTATTAAAATAATTTGAAGTGAAGGTTTGAGTCGTCTTAGAGCATTCTTCAACCATCTGAAAAGATCGCGTAGAAGCGTCTGAGGCTTTTTTGGCCAACCAATTTTTCATCAGCTCTTTATTCTCAAAACTTTTATCAAAGAAATATTTCCCGGAGACAAACTTCCAGTGATCTTCAGCAATCGATTTTTTTGTTTTTGTCCCCTCGAGCCTAAAAAGAGAAATGGTCTCTGCAAAATTTTCTGCCGGAGACGTTCCTGCATAACCTGAGACAAGTTTTATCCCCGGATGATGTTCCCATTGCCTTACGGTTTGACCTGATTCATCTTTGTATTCTTTAAGATAAAATTTCGCGACATCAAGATAGTCTTTTTCCGTAGAGCGATAGGTCCCTTTATTCTCTCTCCCCTGGTGATAATCCACCTGGTGAGTAATCTCATGCATGACCGCTTGATAAAAATAACCGAAGTCTTTATCTGAACTCACCTGTAAACAAAGATCTTGCAGGATCACATAGCCTGAAGACCAAGCAAGTCCACAGGTCTCACCCAATCCACCACCGCCATTTTTTCTCTCTTCCACTTCAAAATCAAAACTCTCCCCTTGGGGCACGCGATGGATCTCAGTAAAGTCTGAAAGCTTGGTGTGAGGCTCTTTTAAAAGTTGTAGGAGTCGCCAGAAAGCATAGAGCTCATTTTCTCGATACAAATAAGCTGAGACAGCAAATTCTTTACCATTATAGATCCCAGGTTTTGACTGAGACTTGGCATTATAGACTGTGTTTGTTGCGGCCAGGAGATTGCCCATCTTGAGGTACCATAGGTAATGAACATATCCAGCGACATCGCCCTCTTTCTGATAAATTTTATTAAAGACACAAGGAACGTCTTGGCATGAGGAAAAATCAAAGGCCTGAGAGTTATTCAAATCTCCTAATCTACTTCCATATTTTTTAAGAAAATTCGCCTGGGGAATAGGGAGACTTGAGAGGTCTAAATGTTTCCATTTGCCAGAAACCTTACTTAAGTTGGAGTACCGATCTTCAATCTCTTTGATTTCTTTTTTTACTAATTCAATCGCGAAAACATCTTTGAGACATTTTTGGGCATCGATGGTGGCCACATAACGAGCAGACTCTTGCTTGGGATGTTTTGAGATTTTATGAACCAGTAAATCTCCAGTCGGTTTTGAGCAACTCACCAGATTTAAGACCAAAATAAAAAAAATTAAAAGACTAGCGGACTTCATATTCAACCAATCTTGAAATAAGGTCCGAGCCTTGTGTATAAATCACTGACTGCCCTGACTCAGGACAGGCCAGTTCCATTTCATGAGGTGTGTGGGATCCTGGAATTTTATCCAGAGACTTGGAAATAGTAAGGCAATCTTTAAATTTATGTTTCCAAAAAATGAGAAGTTGCTCATCCCCTAGAGGTGCTTTAAAACTTGAAACCACCACATCGCCTTTGAGCTGATATTTCTCATCATTCTCATAGAACATCACTTGTCCCTCTTTGATAGGAATTTTTTCTTCCTTCAAAGGCTCACCCTTAATCGCCACGAGCTCAGCTCTGGTGGTGACTCCCATCTTCACTGAAGATGACTTCTGTCCGCACGACACGATTAAAAATAGACTTAATAAAATGAATTGGGGCCCCATGAGATTTCTCCTCAGGAGCTTATCGGCGCCAATACCCGACCACTAAAGCCGGATATCATCTTTTAGCTATAATATTAGTAACTTAAGCCCCTTCAATCGCCAGGGAAATAAGCTGGGTGAGCTTTTCAAGGTTCTCGTAACTGACGTTATGAAAAAGCCCTATTCTAAACTGATTACGCCCTAATTTTCGATAAGCATCGATATCATAAACCACGCCTTGAGCACGCAGGGCCAGGGCCAGATCATCAGCTTTGTATTTTTCATCCAGATCAATAGTGGCCACGGCCAATGAGCGAAATTTTTCTTCCGCAATAAATGGGCTTAAATAAGATTTTGACTGGGCCCAACCATACATGAGGTTTGCTTTTCTTTGGGCCTCTTTGACGACAGCGTCCTCTCCTAACTTATTCATGAGCTTTACTTGTTCATTCAAAAAGAAGATCGTAGAAATCGCAGGGGTATTATACGTTTGATTTTGTCTTGAGTTCTCAATCGCGTGAGACCACTTAAAGGATTCAGGAATAAAGCGATTTGCCTCTTTCGCTATTTTCTGGGCCCGCTCAATCGCCTTAGGCGACATGATCGCCACATAAAATCCTCCCTCTGAAGCAAAAACTTTCTGAGGAGAAAAATAATAAAGATCGGATTTTTTAAAATCAATTTTAATCTGGCCCGCACCTGATGTCGCATCTATGGCCAGTAAACAATCCTGAGGAACCTCAGGCAGTTCTGTCAGCATGACACCGGTGGATGTTTCATTCAGTGTACAAGCAATAAAATCGGCCCCTGTTTTGTAGACAGGGTTGATGCCTTTTCCAAATTCAACTTTAGTTATTTCAGGATTGATCCATGGAATATTTTTATTGGCCCGGTACCACTTATCAGAAAACTCTCCACACACAAAGTGATGAGGATTTTTTTCAACGAGTCCAAGTCCAATCATATCCCAAAGCAGAGTCGCACCTCCATTACCGATCACCACTTCATAATCGGCCGGAAGTTTAAAATAGGCTTTTAATCCTTCTTGCATCTCCTGGACCACCTTGCGGACAGCTTCCCGGCGATGACTGGTTCCCAAAAGTTCATGACCAGTCTTGGCCAGTTTTTCAACAGCTTCAATCGGGATTAAAGAGGGCCCGACCCCAAATCGAGGATCTGAGGGTATAAGATGTTTCGGGACCTTAAAGCTTTCAAACATAAATTTCTCCACAAAAGTGCTCGCTCTATGATAGCGAGAGCCAAAGAAATTTGGTAGCGTCATGAGAAATGAAAGTTATTTTAATTCTCACCATGGGCTTCCTTTTCCTGCTCGCCACTGCGCAAGGTGACACAAATCCATCTGCGAATAAAAACATCTCCTTTAATTTAGGCTCACATACTGAATTCTATGATGCTGTTCAAAACGATGACTCAGGTGGTCTGCGAAAATTTGATCTCGCCCCAACTATCGGCATCGGTTTAAAGTGGCCTCTCAAATCTCAATTTCTCTTTTTACCTGAATTCAATTGGGTCCTCCCCCAAACCATGGAAAAATCCCACATCATGATCAATACCTTCATGCTGAGGGCCGATGCAGGTTATGACCTACTTTCTTGGTTGCGCTTAAGACTCGGAACTTCTCTGATGTGGCAAAACCAACAAGGTAAAGGCGGAACCGCTCAAATGAATAATGGAAATACCACTTCGAATTTTTATTATCCGGATGAAAACCGCTCGAGTCTTAACAACACTCTCGACTTTGGTCTTGAGAGCGTGTTTGATCCTTTGGCCGTGAGACTGCAAGTCTATACCTACTCAGTATTTAAAAAAGAGCAGCGGCAATTTTCTTACACTGTTTTTTTAACTTATTATTGGGATAAATCTCTATGAAGTTTATTCTTCTTTTAATCCTTTTCTCTTCTCAGCTCATGGCCTACACCTTTAATAATAATTTTGGAGCATCCTTTAAAGATAATGATGTGAAGGTGATGATTGCTGGAAATTCTGCTTGTGATCCCGATAATGTGGGGCTCACTTTTGGAGAGCTTCAAGATTTGATTGATCCAGCGATTGATAAGTTCTGGAATCGAGTCCCAACCTCTGCCCTCCGACTAAGCTTTGGCGGCTTTACTAATGATATTACAGGTATTGGTAGCCGTCGTTTGTGTGCCCCAACCGATGAAGCTTGTATCAGCAGTGCTCCTGGTGCAACCATTGAACCGGTTAGAGAAATTGTTATTGCGTGCAATGATCTTCCAATTAATTTTGGAAGTTTAAATGTATTAGCCGTCACCATTCCGAACCAATTTTCTGGCAAAGATATTGTAGGATCCGTCATACTTATTAATAATCAAGCTGGATCAGCTTTCAAAAATCTCAGTAAAACCGATCAAATCGGCGTCATTGCCCATGAAATCGGACATGCCATTGGCCTAGGCCATACCGATGATAAAGCGGCGATGATGTATTACCGCACCGTGGATCTAAGACGTGCTCTTGGTGAAGATGATATGAGAGGTGTCAGCTACCTTTATCCCATGAAGCTTGATGGTTTCGGACTCCTTGGAGGCTGTGCCACCATCGAGGAAAATAAAAAGCAACCACCATCAGGTGGAAGCTTTTTGACGATGCTAGCAGGTTTATTTTTGATGGTTTTTGTTTGGGAACTTAAACGCTTACTTAAGCGCTCTCAAGCTCGTCCCACGCTTTAAACATTCAGCTTCATAATCTTCAAGAAGTGCTTCCTCTTCATCATTGAGAAGCTTCATATCGATCAGGGCCGGATCAAATCCAATATAGACAAAAGGTTTGAAACGCAACATCCCTGGGAACTCTGGATGCTTTTCAACATACACAATATTTTCTAAGCGCACGCCACCGAATCCAGGAAGATAAATGCCTGGCTCAATCGAAACGGCCTGGCCTGCTTTCATGGGAACGTTTGAGATAGAAGAAATTCTCACTCCCGGCTCATGAACGTGGATGCCAATTCCATGCCCAGTTCCGTGAGCGTAGTCATAACCTTTCTTGCGAAGAGGAGCACGAGCAAGTCCATCCAGGACAATACCCTTTGTTCCCTCAGGAAAAATAGCATGCTGACAGGCCAAGAGCCCCTTCAGCACAAGAGTGTAGATTTCAACTTTCTTTGGATCAGCTTTATCAGAAGCAGACCCTGCAAAAAATGTTCTCGTGGTATCCGTGGCAAATCCACCATCAAAATAGCCACCCGAATCCAGAAGAATCATATCATCAGCTTTAATCAAGACTTGATCCGAGGGATTACCGTAATGAATGATAGATCCGTTCGGGCCAACACCTGCAATAGTATTAAAACTCTGATCTCTTGAACCCTGCTCGTCATATTTTTTTGAAGTCTCATGATAGAGATCTAATTCAGTAATTCTTTTAGACGCCTTTATGGAATCTTTTACCCATTTAATGGTGTTGAAGATCGCCTTATCGGATCTTCTGAAAGAGGCTTCCATTTGCTGAATTTCTACCGGCTCTTTTATGGATTGCCACTCATAGAGACCACCCGCTTTTTCAAGCAGTCTCTCAGTCCCAAATATTTTAACAAGCATCCCAAAATCCGCGGCATTAATCATTCCAGGATCAAACCACACCATTTGCAAATGAAGAGTGTTTTGAATTTTTTCTAATTCTTTATTTAACTCTGTGAAGGGAAGAGTAATAAATTCTAAGCCAAATTCTTTTTTTATGGCATTTGGAACTGGGGTCTCGGGAGTGACAAAAATATAAGCTTTTTCTTTTGTAATGAGGGCACGAGCATAAAAGCTACTTAAAAAAGGTAAATGATAACCACGGCAATTCGTGATCCAAGCGATGGAATCAAGAGCTGTGAGGTACATTGCTTCTGAATCAGACTTAAAAATCGCCCGGGTTTTTTCCAGAGTATCACGCCCCCTGAACTCTCTAGGCACAAACTGCAGCGGTTTTAATTCTGGAAGTTTTTCAAACGCGATGACTTGGGCCAGCTCACCTGCACCGAGGGCCACTGTTTCATGAGCGGCCTTCGTTAATCTTTTTAAAAAACCTAAAGAAGTACGATCGGCCTCATAGCCCAGCTTGGAAATTTTTAATTCTGCTATATCTTTGACAAGGTCTCCAGTCGTTGAGCCATCTCCGCCACACTTCATCACCTGGATTTCTTCATGGTCCACTTCCAGATCCGCCTGCTCATGATAGCGCCCATCCACATAAAGACGCACTTTCCCCTCTAAAGGGACAAGCACTTCTGCCATAGACCCTGTAAAACCAGTGAGGTAATAGCGGTGGTTATCTTCTAGTGGAACATATTCGTTCAAAAAGGGGTCAAAACTTGAAATATACATGGCGTCGAGATGTCGCTCTCCCATGAGTTTTTTCAGGCTTTTTATATGAGATTTAATAGTTTGATTTGATAGACTGATAGACTTTTTCATACAATGATCTCCGTCCTATAAAAATACTATCGTCACCCATTGTTGGGAAGGCTTTTATGAAAATTCAGCACCCAGTTTATTACGGCGACTATCTGCAACTGCCTAAAATTCTTAACGCTCAAGCACCTGAAAGCTTAAAGCACGGTCATGAGGCCCATGACGAAACGCTTTTTATTATTATTCATCAGACCTATGAGCTATGGTTTAAACAAATCCTGCACGAACTTGAGTCCATCCGCACTTTGATGATTAAACCCTTTCTGCCCTCAACTGATCTGGCCGTTATCAATGCTCGTCTTGAAAGGATCACTTCTATTCAGCAAATTTTAATTGATCAGATTCAAGTCATGGAGACCATGACATCGTTAGATTTTATGGATTTCAGAGATTACCTTGTTCCGGCCTCTGGTTTTCAAAGTCTGCAGTTTCGCTTAGTCGAAGCCTTCCTTGGCATTAAAGCTCAGCACCGCATGGAAGTGGAGCGCCAATTTTTTAATTCTCGCCTCAAGCCAGAAGATAAAAAGCTGCTGGAAGCCGCTGAACAAAAAGTGAGTCTTTTTGAACTTCTTGAAGCCTGGCTTTCTCGCATGCCCTTTTCTCAATTTGAAAATTTTGATTTCTGGGGTTCCTACTCTGAAGCTGTAGACAAGATGCTTAAAAGTGACTTCGCCATCATTTCATCCAACCCAAGTTTAGATGAGAAGCAAAAAGAAATTGAACTTAAAAACTTAGCGGCCACGAAAGAAACATTTGCCACTCTTCTAGACCCTGAAAAATTTGAAGCACTCAGAGCTCAAGGAAAAATCCGCCTTTCTCAAAAGGCCATGCTTTCTGCTGTGTTCATTCATCTTTATAGAGAGTATCCAGCACTCCAAATGCCTTATAAAATTCTTAACAATCTCGTTGAGATTGATGAGAAATTTACCACTTGGCGCTACCGTCACGCCATCATGGCCCAAAGAATTTTAGGTACTAAAATTGGAACAGGTGGCTCTTCTGGACATGAATACTTAAAATCAACCACGGAAAGAAATCGCGCCTTCATTGATCTTTTTAATCTGGCCACATTTCTCATACCGAAGTCATCTATCCCTCAACTTCCTCATGTGATTAAAGGACAACTCGATATCGTTTATGATTTCGTTCAATCCTAAAACTCTCTATCAGCGTTTCTTAGATGCCCATAAAGGCAAGCTGCATTTTGCGGCCCACTCTCATCATTTCTGGCCAGATGTGACTCGTGAAGCCCAACTCGCCTACTGGGATGATTGCGCTCGCTTGAGTGATGAAAAATGGGATAAAATTTTTGGCGAGGTGATTCCTCAAACTCAAAAATATATCGCAACAATATTAGACCTTAAGGATCACGAACAGATTGCCCTGGCCCCAAACACGCATGAGCTATCAGCACGTCTTCTCTCATTATTTCTCGGTCGCTCTGAATTAAGGATCCTCACCACTTCCAGTGAATTCCATTCGTGGAGACGACAATTTTTAAGACTCTCTGAATTGTCACAAATTAAAGTCCATGAAGTCTCAACTCAAAATCTACTGGCCCATAGGTCTCAATTTCTAACTGAAATAAAAAATCAACTGGCCCTGAATTACGATCTGATTTTTATAAGCCAGGTCTTTTTTGATTCAGGACTGGCGCTCACGGATGAAGAACTTAAAGACCTCATCAACCATGCCCCGGCCACAACTTTGTTTGTGGTGGATGGCTACCATGGTTTTGCGGCCCTCCCCACGAGCTTATCTCAGTTTGAAGGCAGACTCTTTTATTTAGGTGGTGGCTATAAGTATGCCCAGGCCGGTGAAGGTGTGGGATTTATGGTTGTGCCCAAAGGTGATTGGCGCCCAAGTTATACAGGTTGGTTTGCTGAATATGGCGACCTTACTAGACCAGCAGGAAGCCAGGTGGGCTACACGCAAAATGCTATGGCCTTCATGGGGGCGACTCAAGATCCTAGTGGTTTTTATCGCTTTAATGCCACCTGGAAACTCTTTGATGAGTTATCCCTTGATATGAACCATATCCACCAGTACGTGCGGGATCTTCAAGGGCATTTTCTTGCTCATCTTCCAGAATCATTTTTAGAGCAGTGGCAACTCACCCCCCTCTATCATCAGGACCTGAGCTACCACGGGCACTTTCTCACTTTTGAAGCCTTTGATGTTCAAGCGGCGATGAAGCTGCAGGACAAGCTTAAGCAAGCTGACGTTCTTATTGATCGCCGAGGGGCGCGCCTCAGGTTTGGCTTTGGTCTTTATCAAGACAAAAGCGATGTCATCGAGTTATGTCTGTGCCTTAAAAAATTGGCATAAAGGCCCAATAAATTCTAACCAAACATTCGACGATTTTTCTAAAGTTTTGAATTTTTATGCCGATAGAAGCCATGAGTACAATAATTCTCATTGAAAGGAGTGAGGTTGCCTTATGGGCGTTAAATTTAGTTCAATTGTTATGGTTCTTTTAGTTTTTTTTATTGCGAAGGTTTCTTTCGAATCGGCGACAGCTTCCAATAAAATTGAACCATCACATGTGAATGATCGCTCTCCAGCTTCCATTGATCAAAGCTACATTGATCATATGAATAAGCACTGAGAGAGAATTTTATTCTTATCCCCCGCTAGATCAAAATTTCTTTGACCCATCCTTTAAATTTTTCTCCTCGATCCACATAATTTTTAAATTGATCAAATGATGGAAAGGCAGGAGAGAAAACTAAATTTCCTTTGAGATGATTTTCCTTGGCAAGCTTTAAAACACTGACGAGATCCTGAGCTTCAATCACTTGAAAATCATTTCCCAGCTCTTGGGCCAGTCGATGAGTCACCTCACCAATCGTAAAAATTTTTGTGATCTTATTTTTAAAAGGCAAAAGATCCGGCAACACCTGATCGGCCTCATTTCTGAGTTTCCCCCCTAGAATCAAATACAGTGGGGCCTCGGTCTCTGCAAAAGCCTTGATGGCGGTGGTCGTCGCGAGGGTATTGGTGCTTTTAGCATCATTATAAACAGAGAGGCCTTGAAAATTTAAAACGTACTCAAGGCGGTGAGAGACACCGGCAAACTCATTGATAAATTCTTGAAAAAGCTTATCGAGATTGGGGATATGAAGTAACTCTAACACTTTATAAGTGGCATAAAAATTGGCCTCATTATGCTCACCACGAACTTTAGCTTCAGAAAAATCAAACTTCTTTTTAAATGAATCAGGTAAATGTCCTTTCATGAAATAAGATTTCTGCACGGGATGACTCTTCACTTCATCGAGGTAAGGATTCTCCTCACCTAAGATGAGATGATTAGAGGCCGTCATATTTTTGAGCAAACGAAATTTCGCATGAGCATAATCATGGACTTGATCATAGCGCTCAGAATGATTAGGAAAAATATTTAGGATAAGACCAATCTGAGGATGAAAATCATGAATCGTTTCCAGTTGAAAACTAGAAACTTCTATCACGGCATAGTCATAACTTTCTCCCGAGAGTGGTAAGTCACAATAAGGAGTTCCAATATTTCCGCCACAAAATATTTTTTTTCCTGCTTTCGTTAGAGCCTCGGAAATCATAGTCGTCGTTGTGGTTTTGCCATTTGTTCCAGTGATGGCAATCACAGGCACATGTTTAGACATGCGGTAGGCATATTCAATTTCTGACAATAGAGGCACACCTTTCGTCCTCGCTTCAGTGAGTACTGGATGAGTGACCGGGATACCAGGTGAAATTACAATTTCATCCATTTTATGAAAATGAGCTGCAAAATCATCTTCCGAGTAACAAGCACATTTTTCTAAAAGACCTTCAAGCTTCTCACTTTCGTACCAAGTCTCTACCGGGCCTTTATTAACGGCATAGAGGTCTTGCTTATGTTTTTTTGCCAGGGCGACCGCTGCCTTACCAGACTTACCCATTCCAAAAATAGCGACTTTGTTTATCTTATTCATAAGCTATGCTATACCCCTATTATGGATCTAAGAAAACGATTAAAGGACATTGCTGAGTTCCTTAAACCATATCAAAGAATATGGGAAAACGAAATCATGCTCA
>CANEVK010000032.1 GCA_947442115.1 Bacteriovoracaceae bacterium
AGCTCTTGCTGAATTGACCCCAAGAGTTTTTTCAACGAATCCTATTGATGGCCAATCCATGATGACTTCTCGTTTGTCAAATATCCTATCCTCAAGCGGTATTGATCTTTCCAAAATTCAAGTTACTAATTTTCAATCAAATAAAATTTCTAATTCTGTTCTAAAGGCTGAGGCCGACTTTTCATTCAACAATCTCTCTACTGATGAATTGATGAATATTTTTATGGCCATGATCTCGAGGGAAAAATTTAGAATTTCAGAGCTTAACATAAAAAGGAATTCTGACACAAATATGCTCGCGGGACAATTCCACGGAATTCATTTCAGCCACTTCTCTTCTCAAGGTGAAGGAGAGGAATGATGTCAGCTGTCAGTGAAATTCAATCTCTAGATGAAATCCAATATAAAAGCCGTTTTAAAATAATTCTCTTGGTATTACTTGTTGTTATTATTTTTTTATTTTCATTTACACAGTTTTATCCTGTTGGAGATAAAATAAAGTCAATTTTAAAAGCCAGCTTTCAGGGAAGAGTGTGTAATCCTGATTTTGATGAGATTAGAATGGAATGGCTTTTTCCAAAAATTATCATATCAGATCTGGTCATTCCCTCCAGCTGCCTAGACCGCCAAGGACCACCTTTAAAATTTACTCACCTCACAATCAATTATCAGCTTATTAATTTTGCTCCTTTTGGTCTCCCCTTCAAAATTGAAACAGAACTAGGTGGCCAACCTTTATCACTTTACTACGTTGCTGGTCTTGGCCAGCAGTTTGTAAGACTTAAGGATCAGTCTATAAATCTCATTAGAATCCAACCACTTCTTGGTGATGACTTTAAATTAGCTGGAACGGTGTTAGTTGATATGAGCATGGGTCTCTCAAAAGGTTTAATGAATTCATTATCACTTAGGGCACAATCAAAAGATCTTAAGATTCCACCTCAAAACATACAAGGCTTCACGACACCCTCTTTAAAGATTAATGACTTTTATCTCGAAGCGGAGTCTGAAAATCCCCCCCGGATTCAGATTCAAAAACTTGTTCTTGGAAATACGGAATCCCCTATCCGGGCAAATTTCAAAGGCCGCCTGACATTGGTTGAAGGTAACTTTTCAATGTCACCGGCAGACCTCGTTGGAGAAATTGCTTTTTCTGAACAATTAAAAAAATCAATCCCCATCATTGATATGATGTTTCAGTCTTTTAATCAAAAGGATGGATTTTATCAGGTCAAACTTGGTGGAACGATGGGATCTCTAAAACCAATCAACTTATAATTTACCAATTGTACTTAGTTCTAATCTCTCTTATGAGCTGAAGGGCGGAAACAATCGATTCTTTTGAAAGACTTTTATCAGTTTGCCTTGTAGACTGAGATTCTGAAGTTAGATGATCACTATCAAAATTTTCAAAATTAATATCTCGAGACTTAATCGCTATTTTGGCTTCCTGGATTGTCAGTTTTTCCTCAAAAAGAAGTTTCTTTATTTTTAGAATAGCTTCAATATCTTTTCGAGCGTAAAGCCTTTGTCCAGAGTCAGAAGTTATAGGTGAAATATCATCGAATTCTGTTTCCCAAAAACGAATCACATAAGGCTTGACCCCAGTAATTGGGGTCAATTCTTGAAATTTAAAATTAGACTTATTAGGAATCATGAAAAAAGCATATCAACAACAAGACTATTCGTCATTGTCATCATCTTGATCATCATCGTAGACAGTGTCATCAATATTATTCAAGAAAGAACTTAGTGCTTTTGGTTTAGCTTCCTTTACAGGTAGAGCTGTATTTTCATTTCCATTCTCATCTAAGCGATGAGCATATCTCTCTGTAATGTCCTCTTTAAGAATCTGTGAAGGCTTAAAAGTAAGCACTCGACGAGCACTGATATTCATGGCCGTACCGGTCTGAGGATTTCTTCCTACTCGAGTTGCTTTGTCACGAATCGAGAAATTTCCAAATCCAGAGATTTTAACTTTCTCACCCTTGGCCAAAGTATCTTTAATGACTTTGAAGACCAGATCTACTAGCTCCGCTGCTTCTTTTTTTGAAAATCCAGCTTCTTTATAGATACGCTCGACAATGTCTGCCTTAGTCATGCTCATTGAAAGTCTCCCATGAAGTTTCAAAAGCTTATCGCCAATTATTTAGAATTATTAATAGGTTAGCAGCATTCAGGATTAGATCAAGTGAAAAAAATAAGAAAATGTTGAAATTTCAATAAGTTGTATAGGGGCAAGCTTCCATATGATCTTAAAATTGGGCAAAAAAAAAGCCACCCGAAGGTGGCTTTTAAACAATGACTATTTAGTTGCGTCAAAAATGGCTTTAAAAGCATTAAAATCATGGATCGCAAGCTCAGAAAGCATTTTACGATTGATAGTAATATTTTTCTTTTTAAGACCAGAGATAAATTGAGAATAAGAAGTGCCAAGCATACGAGCTCCAGCATTTATTCTCACAATCCAAAGTTTACGGATATCACGCTTTAAAAGGCGACGACCAATGAAGGCATAGTGAAGTGCACGTCTTACAGTTTCAGACGCGTGCTTGTACTTTGTACGGCGGTCGAAATGAAAACCTTTCGCTAATTTTAAAACTTTGTTTCTACGTTGACGGGCCTTAAACCCTCTCTTGACTCGTGCCATGTGGCTCTCCTTCTTCGTTCACAGGGGGATAAAAATATCACTTAACCCTGATTCACTACTCTCGTTGGTTATTATTAAACTAAATAAGGAATACAAGAAGCAGCGTTATGATAATCACCTGGGTGAACATAACCTGGAGTATTCTTATCTTTTTTAGCTTTCTTAGACTTGTTAATTAATAAGTGGCGAAGATGCGCCTTCTTATACTTAATTTTTCCAGTTGCCGTTACTTTAAAGCGTTTTGCAGCAGCACGCTTTGTCTTCATTTTCGCCATATATGCTCCTAAAACAAAAAAAATGCACCCATTTGAGAGTGCATGAAATTAACATGACTTATCCAAGAGATAAAGTTTTTTTCTAGGTTTATTTCTTCTTTCCTGGGGCAACCATGGCGATCACACGATTTCCCATCATCTTTGAAGGAGACTCAATGACGGCTCCCTTCTCTAAAACCTGCTTAACGATATCATCAAATTTTGCAAGACCTAGGTCTTTATGGGCCATTTCTCGACCACGAAACTGCATTAAAAGTTTAACTTTATCGCCCTGCTCCAAAAACTTTTCAATGTGGTTAATCTTAACCTCAAGGTCATGTTTTTCAATATTGGGACGAAATTTTATTTCTTTAACATCAATGACGACTTGTTTTTTCTTGGCTTCAGCTAATTTTTTCTGAATCTGATACTTATACTTTCCATAGTCCATCATTTTAACGACTGGTGGAGCAGCATTAGGTGAAATTTCGATAAGGTCCAAACCTTCGCTATCGGCCATGATTCTTGCTTGGGCGAGGGTCACAACACCATAGGCTTTGCCATCGTCACCAATTAGTCTAATCTCATGCGCTCTGATTCTCTCGTTGACACGCGGTTCTTGAACTTTCTCGCTTATAACCCACCTCCATCATGCTTTTAGGGTATTCTTTCAAATAAATCAAAATTACAACGCTTTGGAACGACCTGACAAACTAAAATATCTTTATCCCTCATAGAAAATAGCTTCAAGGGTAAGAAAAAGCTTCTCTTGAATTTCCCTCTTCACAACAATAGTAAAAGAAGAACTAGTCTTATGATTATTTTGGGCCAGTTTTTCCCAAGCCTCATAGCACTGCACAAATATCTCGTCCCAAGAATGTGCGTTCAATTGAAATCGATAAACGAAACCTTGCTGCCAATCAGAGATTTTAGATTCACCATTAAGATTTTTATGGGGACCTATAATGGATCGAGCGACCCTGCATTCACCTGCTCCGTCTAAAATTAAACCAGGGGCAACGCTAAAATGAAGATACGTTACTTCTTCGCTAAGTTCGAGACCGAGAGCTTCCAAGGTTGAATCCAACTTCAAAGTTAATTCAAACCAATCTTTTCCAAGCTGCGTTGATGGCAAAGATATAAATCGTGCGTTTGGTAATATCGATTTAATCATGGGAGAGCTTTATTAAATTTCAGATTAATCGCCACTTGATCATTAAGATCTCTAATAAATCGATCTATGGATTGATCCAATTTAGCAACATCAACAACTCTAAAACTTCTATCATCATTACGTTCCAGGACTTTCTGGTTTAAATGAAAATCGAGAGTCTCTTTAATGATGGAAACTGAAAAAGACTCAGGATATTTAACTACACGACCATGCTCAATCTCTAAATCAAAAAGCTCTTTAGCCACCTGAACAAATCTTTCCTGGTTAAAATTTTCATTCGCTAAATATTTCACGGTCAAACTAGAAATATAATAGGCCTCATAAAGATAAGATAAAGCGGTTGAAAAGCGGCGGACCTTTGTGGCAATTTGATATAACTCTTGAGAAGAGAGCTTCATGCATTCCTCAATGGACTCTACACGACGTCCAAGAGCGTATGAAATGATATTAAGAGCTTCTCTGATCATTTCCTTTACTGTTGGAAGATAAAATTCGTATTTCAATTCTTTACGTTTTGCCTGAAGGAAACGAGTTAAAGACATTCCATCTTTGATCGATCCATTGAAAACATTAAACCAGGTTGAGTTAATAATTCCAGAGACTAAGAAATGATGAAGGATCATGTTCTTATGGTAAAGAACCTCTACCCTTCTCTCAGACTTGATAGCGTAAAAGACTTGATTGAGTTTTTCTCTCTTTAAGACTTCTATTTTTTTATTTCCAATAAACATATCGAGAGCACTTCTCAGTGAATCGTGATGATTATCATCTCTTAGAGAAGGTGTGAGCGGAATATTGAGGGCCAAACAATAATCCACAACATCTTGGGCCCGGTCCTCGATTTGCTTCCAAGTCAAGGCCCCTGAAGGCTCATCAAGCATAATTAAGGCCAAAAGTGAGGAAGGAGTAATGGGCATGTTTCGACCAACAGATTTAAAGCAATCAAAAGCTAAAGTCTGAGTTGCTTCTTTGAGATCTCCCTTATAGCCATCAATCACAAGTCCTTCACCAAAGTTCAAATGAATGGTGCCAAGTCTTTTATTAAAAAGCTTAAATAGCTTAAAAAGCTGGGCGCCACTTTCTGGTTTCTTTTTTCCACCACCCAGTTCACGAGCATGGGCTTTTTCCTCTGGAATATGCTCGTGAGCTAGGGATACGGGAATAAACATAAGTGGCTTTGCATCTTTTAATTGAGAGTGACTCTCAAGGAGCATCTGAAAAAGTCCATACTTGGGTTTGAGCAATTTACCAGTTCGTGTACGTCCCCCTTCAAAAAAGAACTCTACGACCTGATTCGTTTTTAAAAGATAGTAAACGTAAGCTTCAAAGGTAATTTTATAGAGTTGGTCTGCTGTAAAAGAGCGACGGATGAAGAAGGCGCCGGCCTTCCCAAAAAATTGCCCCATAGGAAATACATTAAGATTAATTCCTGCAGCAACTCTAATCGCGACTCCAAAATTTTTAAACATGGAGTAAGTGAGGGCAACGTAATCTGCATGAGACTGATGATTCGGAACAAGTATAATGTGATTTTTTTCTCTGAGTTCATGAAAATCAGTCCCAGGAAAAACTTCAAGATTAACGCCGTCATAAAGCTTTAGAAAAGTTGCATCAATCACCTTCACGGCTGAATTAACAACTGTAGGAGAAAATTCGCCATGAATTTCTTTGAATATTTTTTTTACTTTATCAAGATCATCTGCCCGCGAAGCCATTCGCTCCGCGAGCTTAGGATAAGTGAGTACAATTTCTAAAGCTTCATCTGAAAACATAACATCCTAGAGGTTGAGTCCATGTGGTTTGGACTCCATCATACCAGAAGCTGTCATCTCCATGAAGCGGGCATTCTTGTGTATTTCGGCCAGTGTATTGGCATTTAGATAAGTCATACCTGAGCGTATGCCTCCGCATAATTCGTGCACAATATTTTCTACTGAGCCCTTGCAGTTGACCCATCGGGCCTCGCCCTCTGCTGCCATTCCCTTTGGAAGATCGCCGCGCCAAGATACCTGAGCATCTTTAGAAGCCATCCCCCGGTAGCGCTTACGCCCACCTTCAATCTCACCCGGAGTTTCCAAACATCCTGAAAGCATTGATCCGAGCATCACGGTTTGAGCACCGGCCGCAAAGGCTTTAACGATATCGCCGGAAGTTTTAATGCCTCCGTCTGCAATGACTGGGACATTATGTTTTCGAGCTTCCATCACACACATGGCGATTGCCGTGAGTTGTGGAACTCCACAACCTGTAATGATTCTCGTGGTGCACATAGAGCCTGGACCAATCCCGACTTTCACAGCATCTGCTCCATGCTCAATTAATCCCCGCACACCTTCAGGCATGGCAGTGTTACCAGCAATCACATCAATTTTGGGATATTTCTTTTTCACATAATCGAGAGTTTCAAACATCATGACCGAGTCACCATGAGCAATATCAATGGTAAAAATATCAACTCCAGCATCGGCCAGCATATCTGCTCGGCGCATGCCTTCCTCTTTCACACCAATACTTGCGGCCACGGGTAAACCCATGGCACGAATTTTATCACGGATCATTTTTATTTGATTAACTTGTTCATCCGGAGTCATAAAACGATGGAGAATTCCCAGGCCACCGAGTTCGGCCATCTTAAGCGCCATGGCAGCTTCGGTGATAGTGTCCATGTTGGATGAAATGATGGGAGTTTTCAGTTTGAAATTTTTTGTTACTTGCGTATCGAGTTGCGGGGCCATTCGAGAATTCATTTCTGAATGTTTGGGCATAAGTAAAACATCATCAAAAGTAAGTCCACGTGAGCGCTCTAAAATACCTTGGGCCGTGAAAATGAGTGTCATTTGTCCCTCGCAAGTAAAAAAAATTGTTGTGTATCACTTCATGCTCTCAGAAAGGTGACGTTATACCAATATTTTACCGAGCAAAAATAATCTTACATCCCAACGAATTAGGTATGATATTACGTCAATTTTTTGTCATTTCTTTGAAAGTATTTGAAATGAGAAAGGCCCCATTAAGGAGCCTTTTCATTATTCGTGTTTAGAATGGAAATTTTCAATCGCTCCGGCCATAAGAAAAGAATGGGCACGGATTTTTCTAAGAGCAACAACCATATCAGAATATGTTAAAGCGGTTACAGGAGCGTAGGTTCCCTTAGAAATTCGATCAAGGTGCTTTTCTCTCATCGAATCTGCCCAAAGTTGAAGCTCATTTGATTTTGATTCAATTCGAGACATTTCTAAAACCTCAGGATCAGACAGGCCTTTGGCCACAAGATCAAAAAAGTTCCAGACTTCATCCATAAATTGAAAAAACTCAACACGACTTTCTCCAGTAAGAGCATCAGCTTTTTTAAATCTTTCTCTATAATTTGCTAGCCTCTCGATATAGTCGGCCACACTTTCAAGTTCATCCGTGATTTTAATCATCGATTGAACTTGCTCAGACTGATGGTGAGACATTGGTTTTTCCATCACGTAACACAAAAAGACTGTGATCTCTTTATGAATATTATCTGTGATCCGCTCATAATCAATAATCTTGGCCAGTTTTTTAGGATCGTATTCTTCTTGCTCCCAATAATCTCGAGTAAGCTTATACATCCTCTCGATGATCTCTTTCATTTTGCGCAGTTCAGATTCCGCTTGGGCCATAGAGGCTGCGGGAAGCATAATTGACGGGTCACCTAAAACTAATAAGTGAGGAACTTCTTTCTCTGCGCCTTTATCAGGAGTGATTTTTGTCACAAAAGCTGCCAGTTGATTAATAAAAGGTAAAAAACAAATCGTGGCCGTGAGGTTAAACAATGTATGAGCTAGTGCTATATGTTGTCCCACATGTGGGACTGTTCCATCTGGTGCTTTAAAACGTGGGTCTAGTGGTATGATAAAATCGATCAAATCAAAATACTTCGGTAAAACAAAAAGCATCATCACAACACCAAAAATATTGAAACAGGCATGGGCCCGCGCCGCTCTCTTCGCATTAATATTCGCTCCAACCGAGGCAAGAATCGCAGTAATGGTTGTTCCTATATTTTCTCCTAAAACGAGAGAAACCGCCGTGTGATAAGGAATAACTCCAGCCGAGGCAAGGGCCATGGTAATACCTAACATGGCCGATGAAGACTGAACAATCATGGTGAGTAAACACCCCATCATGATAGAGGCAATATAGGCCCCATAATGCTCACCCGAGAAATAGGAAATGGAATCTAAAAAGGCTTGGTTGTCTCTTAAAGGTGCAAAAGCAGCCGACATCGTTTGAAGACCTAAAAAAACCAGTCCCACACCAAGGACAGACTTTCCTAGGTGTTGCCATTTCTCTGAACGAGAAAAAAGTCCTGGAATAAAGCCTAATCCCACAAGAAGGAGGCCATACTTATCTACTTTGACGGAAATAATCCAACCCGTGATCGTCGTCCCAATATTGGCCCCAAAAATAACTCCAATCGCTTGAGTTAAATTCATCAGTCCAGCATTCACAAATCCGACTGTCATCACCGTTGTCACAGAAGAAGACTGAATAATACAAGTTACAAGTAAGCCTACACCTACCGCCATGATCCGATTAGATGTTAAGGAATTGATGATTTTTCTAATCACATCACCGGCCACGGCCTGAAGACCATCGGACATGAATTTCATCCCGAAAAAGAAAATCCCTAACCCCCCTAAAAGGGTGTAGATAATTGTAAAGGCTTCCATCATTTCTCCTTGTGAACTACTCTAGCCAACTGGCAAACCCGATAGGGATGACAATATAGAGGATGGTATCTCGTATTAAATAAAATAAAAAAAAGTACACAAATGCTTTTGGCCCTTTTAAAAACAAGCCCTCTAGTCCCAGGTACTGAGCCTTTTTTGACATGGCCACCATGAATTTTGTCTTCCCGTAATGCCGAATAAAGAAGCTTATGGCCCCATCCACTTTGCGGTCAAAAGACAAAAATCTGTTTTTTATCCAAACAGTCATGAATTTATCCAAGTTCTTGAAAATTATTAACAAAGTTTAAATAATTTGAATGTTATGAGTTAGTCAAGAATTCTTGCCACGCTGGGCAAAATTAATCTCAGTCAAAAGCTGATTTTTATCAGTTATGACACTTCGATGACAATTAAGCTTATTAGATTTCATATTCTTAACCCATGCTCAACGGTCTTAAGTTATGGAATTTTAATTCTGGCCCTCTACCAGAGGATGGTTTGCAAGGAACTGCCTTCATCCTCAAAACTTGCCAGCGCTCGCTGGTGTTGGCATTTGATGACTATCCTTTTAGTTCACCTGAGCTTCCTGTACATGAAATTCACTCCGGAGATTCAGCTTATATTTTTCTTCTTGAAACTATTTGCGGACTAAAAAGTAAACTCATTGGTGAGAATGAAATTGTTGGCCAATTTAAAGAAGCTTACAAACTTTATGCCCAACAAACTCTGAAGAATACAAAGCTCCTTTTGATCCTAGAAAAACTTTTCAAAGACGCTAAAGAAATTAGAACTCAGTATTTAATTGGTATATCTCAGAAAACCTATGCCTCTATTACTCGCAAACATCTCATCCAAAAAGCCAAGGCCAATCATGTCGTGGTCGTTGGATCTGGAGCCCTTGCTGAGGATTTAATCAATCAATTTAAAAAGAAGGCGCAGGTTAGTCTTTGTGCTCGAAATGAAGATAAAGTTAAAGAATTAGCGGCCTTGCATGGACTTAACGTGATTCCATGGTCAAAAAGAGCAGAACTCTCTGCCGAGCCCTTCATCGCCAACACGGTTGGAACTGATACAATCCTCTTTGATCAAGATTTTTTCAAGGAATGGGCCTCTCTTAATTCAAACCGTCTTTTTGTCGATCTTGGCAGCCCTTCGGCGATTAAAACATCATTCAAGATGAATGAATTTGTCGTGAGATTAGACGATATTTTCAAAGAGGGTGCGATTGTTGAAGAGCAGAAGCAACTTCAAATACAGTTGGCCCGTGCTGCGATGAAAGAAGTCACTCTGAAAAGAAAATCTCTTTTTGAAGCCAAATTGAGACAATTACCTACTCTTCTCACTCCTCAAATCAATCAGGACATGAGATACCTGTAGTCCTATGAAAACCTACAAAATTGGCACCCGTGGGTCACTCCTTGCCGTGACTCAATCTACGTTGATAAAAAATCAACTTGAAAAAATGGCTTCAGACAGATTTGAGTTAGTTCTGATTAAAACTCAAGGTGATGAAATAACCACCAAACCGTTATGGCAACTTGAGGGCAAGGACTTCTTCACCAAAGAATTAGATGAAGCTCTTCTCAAGGGCGAGGTTGATTTCGTCATCCACTCTTACAAAGATTTAGGCTCTGAGAGACCAGAAGGAATCAAACTTGCGGCAGTGACAGAGCGACGTTTTGCCCATGATATTTTACTCATCCCTCAAAAACTCATTGATCAATTACCTCATTGGGAAGGCGACTTTAATGTCGGCACTTCTTCTCCACGCAGGATTGTGAATTTATCTTCAGAGTTAAAAAATTATATCCCTTACATCAATCAAAAAAATATTGCTGTTAAAACTCAAATGCTCAGAGGAAACGTCAATACAAGAATTAAAAAACTCAAAGATGGTCAGTACCATGCTGTGACCCTGGCCTTGGCCGGACTTGAGCGATTGGCCCAGGGAGAAAAAAGCCGTGCTGAATTGGCAGAGCTTTTAGATGGCCTTAATTATTTTATTCTTCCTCAAAGCGTCTTCCCTTCGGCAGCCTCTCAAGGAGCCTTAGGGATTGAAATTAAAAATGATCGTGATGATGGTGGCTATCTCTTGAGTCTCTTGGATCAATTAAATCATCAAATCACCATTGAAGAAGTCTCAAGAGAAAGAAAAGCCTTTAAAGAGTATGGTGGTGGGTGTCACCTGGCCGTCGGGATTCATGTTAAAAAGGTAGCTGACACATTTTTGCATGTTCATGCCGGAGAGGTTGATGGGAAGTCTATCAAGCTCAAAAAATTAGAAGATCAAAAACAATGGCCGAGCATTAAGGGAAGAAAACTTTTTATCGGTCTTCCTAAAACGGATAGAGAGGGACTGATTTGTGATCAATACGTAGCAAAAATTCCACAGACAAAAAATTTAAATCTTTCCCATCAACATGTTTTCGTGACCTCACGTTATACCTTACCAACTCTAAAAGCCTCACAAGCGTCTCGCCCTCAAGGCCTATGGGCCGCAGGAGTAAAAACAGCTGAGCTTCTGGCGCAAGATGGTTTTTGGATTAACGGTAGTGCAGATTCTTTAGGCACGGCCGATTTAAAAGTTTTTCAACAATCAAATGTGCTTAAGATGATGCATCCCCAGATCTTAGATCAATGGACAGTTCTGAGTCATCAGGAAGCCACTTCAGATATCGGACAGGTGGTTGGATGTTACGATCGAAAGAATCAAGATGTCAGCGAGGATTTTGTTCAAAAGATGAAAGATGTAGGGGCTTGTTTCTGGACGAGCATTCATCAGTATCATGCTTACTTAGAAAAATTTCCTTTTCTCAAAGATGCCAACCACTACTGTGGCCTGGGTAAAACTTGGCAAGAATTTAAAGCAGCAGGACTTCACATTATACCATTAGCTAATATGCAGGAATTTTATGAACTCAAATGAACTTTTTCAAAAATCACTTAAGTATGTCCCTGGCGGAGTTCACTCCCCAGTCAGATCATTTAAAGGTCTTCACACCACACCTCGTTTTATCAATCGTGGAAAAGGGGCCTATATCTGGGATGAGGATGGCAAAAACTATATTGATTTTTGTATGAGCTTTGGGCCACTCATTCATGGTCATCAAGATCCTGAAATTAAGGAAGCCATTATTAAGGCCCTCGAGAATGGATGGACTTTTGGTGCTTGTGAAAAATATTCCCTTGAGACTGCGGAATATATCGTGAACAGAATATCTTTTATTGAACAAATCCGCTTTATGAGTTCAGGAACAGAAGCTGTGATGACAGCTGTAAGACTAGCAAGAGGGATTACTGGCCGTTCAAAGATTATAAAATTTAATGGCTGCTACCATGGTCACCTCGATGCCATGCTCATTAAGGCTGGATCAGGACTTGCTGGAACTGCCGAGGCTTCATCTAAGGGAGTCACCTCTCACCAGGCCGATGATACGCTCATTTGTGAACTGGGAGATATTGAAGAAGTAAAAAAGATATTTATTGATCACAAAGATCAAATTGCAGCGATCTTTATTGAGCCTCTACCCGCCAATAATGGTCTCCTCATCCAAACCAATGAATTTCTCAAAGCTCTTAGAGACATATGCGACCAAAACTGTGCTCTTTTAGTTTTTGATGAAGTTATTTCAGGTTTTCGAATTGGTTTTGGTGGGATGGCCGAAAAAACTGGTATCACACCGGATCTTGTCACATATGGAAAAATTATTGGTGGCGGAATGCCTGTAGGTGCAGTGGCCGGACCTAAGAAATTTATGGAATTTCTGGCTCCGCTGGGCCCAGTATATCAAGCGGGAACATTATCAGGTAATCCTGTGGCCATGGCCGCTGGATTAGTGAATCTCAAAAAACTCACTGACGAAGCTTACATTAAGCTCAACACTCAAACAACCAAGGTTGTAGCTGTGATGAAAGAGTGGATGGATAAAAATGGATTTGAAGATTATCAAACCATTCAATATGGCTCTCTTTTTTGGCCAATTTCAACTCATGATAAACTCAGTAACATCACACAACTTCCAAAAAACATGAATGAGCGTTTTTACTCTCTCTTTAAAGTGATGCTGGAAAAAGGTATTTACCTTGCTCCAAATGCCTATGAGGTTGGATTTGGAAGTCTGGCCTTAGAAGATCAAGTGATTGAAGACCTAAAGCAGAGGCTATGGAACTAAATAAAACAAGACGCTGGTTTTATGCTCTCACCCTTCTTTGGGTACTCATGCTCCTTGGACTTGGCTCATGGTGGCTCTATCTCGTTTTTAAATTACACACCAGTCTTAGTTTGATCAATCTTCCTGAAATTGGTTCTCAGGCCAAGTTTCTTAATATGATGAAATGGGAAGGCTCTTTCTTTTTTATTTTCCTCACTCTTTTAGGTAGCTCCTTAGTCGTCATGTACCTGAGGGACATGAAGAAGACCAATGCCATGCAAGCCTTCTTTGCCTCTTTATCCCATGAATTAAAAACTCCACTTGCTTCCATGCGTTTGCAATCAGAAGTGATCAAAGATCTTATCGAGGATGAAACTCACTCTCATGAAAAGCTTTCAGAACTTGCAGCAAGATTAATTGAAGATACTTCTAAGCTTGAAAGTGAACTAGAAAAAAGTCTTCAACTCTCCAGGATTGAGAGAGATGGAGAGCTTAACTTAGCTCCTGTAAGTCTTGAGAGGTATTTAAAACGCTATCAGCAAAAACTACCTTCTGGAATCACCATTGAATTAAATCTTCAGGATCATGCGACTGAAATTATGGCCGATGAACTGGCCTTAAATGTGATTTTTAGAAATCTTATCGAAAATACTATTCGGCACAACCCTTCTTCTACAAAAATTGTAGTTTCGACCCAACCACAATTTGATCAGATAAAACTTACCTACACTGACGGCGGCGGCTATTTTAAGGGCAATATTCATCGACTTGGTGAACTTTTCTATAAATTTAATTCAACTAAGGGTAGCGGGATCGGTCTGTACTTAATTAAAAATTTAATGCGCAAGATGCATGGTCAGTTGATCATTCATCAAAATCATAACTTAGAATTCCACCTCATTTTCAAGAAGATAAGTGGAGAAGCTCATGCCTAA
>CANEVK010000033.1 GCA_947442115.1 Bacteriovoracaceae bacterium
TCTACAGCAACATCATCATTTGAAAGTTCAATCGTAAGTTGATCAAGCTTCTTCTCACTTCCAGCACCCTGCTCAGTTTTTGGTAACTTTAGAAGAAGGGCCAATTCATCTTTTTTAAAAGTTGAGGTTACAAGAAAAAACACGAGCAACAAAAACACCATATCAATCAATGGTGTAAGGTCCATGGCAATGGCTTCGCGACGCTGACGACGTGCCATACTTACTCGCCCTTAAGCATTGGCGCCATATGCTTTTCCATATTAATTTCTAATGAGTCTAACTCACCAGTAAGATAATTGTGAGCAATATAGTGAGGTATCGCGACAATCAGACCGACAATCGTCGTAATGAGAGCGTAGGAAATACCAGAAGCAAATTGACCAGGATCAGTTAAACCTTTAGCAGAAATCACCTGGAAAGCCTCATAAATTCCAACCACCGTTCCCAAAAGACCCAGTAAAGGAGCTGTTGTCGCAATGACTTTAATCGAAGTCATGCCAACCTCGAGCTCGTGAACTCTGCGAGAGATACTGTCTTTCACAAGGTCTAAATGAGTGATTAAATTTTTTGTCGAGAATTGATTAAAAAGTTCCAGCGTAAGAAGTTTTGCTTCAGCATCCAGTCTTTTCTTGAAGTCTTTAAGGATAAAGAATCTCCACAGGATTAAAGATAGGCCAATTATATTCATCGCTACGAGGATCCACGTGATAGAGCCACCAGCATTTATAAAATCAAAGATACGCATAGAGTTCCTTGTTTAAAATCAAAAGACTAAGGTAGATGATAAGCTCAAAATGGACCCTTCGTAAACACTTTACGAAGGCTTAAGCACATGACAAATTGGTTGTAATGCCAATCAAATATTATGAGGTAATGCTGTGGACCAAGGACTTAAAGAAAGTTTAGCTGCCTTTGACTCCATCTGGAGAATAAAACTTATTACAATTGCCGGTATAAAATTAAGCCTGGGCAATGTAACCGTCGCACTCTTTTTATTGGTATTTGCCACACGACTCTCTAGGCTGGCCGTCAAACTCATTAATAAAAAACTCATATTGCGTTTTGTGGAAGACAAAGCCTCTCAAACAACTTATCAGACATTTGCCTTCTATGGATGCCTGACTCTTTTTGTAACTCTTTCCCTTACGATTGCCGGTATTCCTCTCACCGTTTTTACAGTGGTCGGTGGAGCCCTGGCCATTGGAGTTGGATTTGGATCACAAAATATTGTGAATAACTTCATTTCTGGTGTCATCATGCTGGTGGAGCAACCCATTAAAGTTGGTGATGTTGTTGAAGTTGATGGGATCGTTGGTAATGTCGTTTCTATTGGGACAAGAAGCACCAAGATTAGAAATGCAGACCATAAAGTTTTTATCGTTCCAAATAGTTTCTTCCTTGAGAAAGGTGTTTTGAACTGGAATTTTGAAACGACAATCATACGCTCAACATTAGATTTTGGAGTAGCCTACGGCACAGACACTAGGCTCGTTGAAAATGCCTGTATGGATATATTGCTTAACACTGAAGGGGTAGAGCAAACTCCAATCCCCTATGTCTTTTTTACTGATTTTGCAGAAAGCAATCTCACCTTCCAGCTCGTCTTTTTTTGTGATACTGAGAAAGTAGATTCCCTTGGTCATATTAGAAGTGCTATTAGGTTTAAAATTGACCAAAAATTCAGAGACCTAGGCATTGAAATGGCTTTCCCTCAACGAGATATGCGTCTCAAGATGGATAAAACCATCGATGTTAGAATTAAGACGTAGATTTTTTAATTCTATAATCTAAAGCTAGAGCTCCTGCGGCCACTCCAACAAGACCTTGCCCAGGAAAAATTGTGTCTCCCACTCTAAAAACTTTTTCAAGACCAGTTTCACTACTTAATATCGAGAATGGATTCATCCCATACAGGAAAGGCAGCCCTCCAACATAACCATTCTTTCTTAACGTATAATCTTGGAAAGTTTTTGGAGTGCCGGCCGTCAGATGTTTAACTTCTTGGATAGAAAATCGTTCTTTAAAATCAGAAATAATAATATTCATGATTGATTGCTTCTTGAGTCGATAATCATGCGAACTTACACCAAACCAAGTTTCAACATTTACATGAGTCGAAATAGTCACTGCCTGCCAGCCCAAGGGCGCCCGAGATTCATCTTCAGGTAATGAGAAAGAGATAAAATAATTACTGACTTCAGGGTGATTGAGATGAACTTGCTGATAAAGCTCGTTAGTGAAACTTGGTATGCCAAAATAAAGAGTAAACGCTCCCCAAGCTTCCTTGGGTTCTTTCAAATCTTTTTCAAGAATCACTTTTTCACGGCCCTGAAAAAGTTCGGCTTGATTCCAGCACGGCACATTGAGAATGAGCTGATCATACTCATGTGAGTCTTGATTTAAGAAGACTTTATGATTATCGATCATTGTTACACGTGATTTATTTTTGACACGAATGCCTTTATCCAGACATGCACTCTCAAGAAAATCAAAAAATCCCCGCATGCCACCTTGAGGAGCATAAGTTTGACGAGGGTACGCAAGGGCCATAGCCCCTATTAAAAAAGGAACATTTTCTGCATGGGCCTGAGCAGAGATGAGTAAAATGCCATTGATGAGTTCAAGATATTCAGGATGATGAAGTCCATGAATTTTCAACATCATTTCAGTGTTTACTAAAAGATAAGGATAAAGATTAAAAAGATCAGGTCGTGAAAATATTTCAGTAAAATCTGCGATGCTTTTAAAGGGAAAAGATTTTACTGAATCTAAAAGCTCCCAAGCATGGGAATTGATCTTATAGACTTTCTCCCAGAAAGGGCGATGGGTAAGATGCGGAAATGTTTTCTCAAGTTCCAGCATCCAAGCATCAAAACCACAACAATAGCTTAATTTTTTTCCATTTGAGAGATGAAAAACAATTCCTGGATCCTGCCATGTCAACTCAGGGCTTTTTCCGATGAGCTTAAAAATCTTCCCCAGAGGTTGATTGAAATCAACCCCACTTACAGTCGTGGCCCCAACATCAAAACAAAACTTCCCTCTTTTAAACCAAGAGGCACAACCACCAATATTTTCATGGGCCTCAAACAGGATGACTTCTTCGCCTCTTTGTGAAGCCAGAAGTGCTGAAGATATGCCTCCAATGCCTCCACCAACTATAATGGTCTTCATTCTTTAAGTAATGGTTCAATTTTTGAAAGCATTTCTTTATCCATCGGATCCATTGAAGACCTAAAACGATTAACGACTTGTCCTTTTTTATTCACTAGAAACTTTTCAAAATTCCAGCCCACTTCACCTTGAAGATTTTTGGGTGTTTTTTCTGTGAGAAATTTATAAAGTTCTCGCTTTTCATTGCCTTGAATTGTTTTCTTAGTCAGGATAGGAAAAGTAGCCTTATAGTTTTTTGAACAAAACTCCATCATTGCTTTATCATCTTCAGGAGTTTGACCGCCAAAATCATTAGTCGGAACACCCAGGACAATAAAATCTTTAGCTTTGTATTTTTTAAAAAGAGATTCTAATTTTTCAAGCTGAGATGTGTATCCACACTGAGAGGCAATGTTAACTATTAAAACAACTTTATTTTTTAATTGAGACAGAGGGAATTCCTGCCCAGAAATACTCTTCTCTTTAATGCCATATAAATCTGATGCAAAAGCACTAAATGATAAAAACGAAAATAAAATTAAAAATTTCAAAGGGCCTCCTTAATGATAAACCTGACGAATCGTAAGGCTTATCCTTTCCTTGTTTTTTAAATACTGCTCACTCCCCGCAGAGAGTGTATTTGAATAGAGTGTACCAACTCCATGCCGCATAAGTCTTGCACTCTTACCAAAAACATAAACACTATTACCTGGTATTTTGACATCACTGATTAAACCATTTTCATTCTCATAGAAAAATCTGCAGGTGGAACCGAAATTCATGCCAATAACAGGTGATCTATCATCTTCCTCATCTTTATCAACATGGAGTCCCATCGCAGATTTTGAATCATAATAATTAACGAGAACTGTTTCGGGAGAATACTTATTCCATGGGAAATAAGTCTCCAAAACTGATGAACAAAACTCTCTTAAGGACGCTGGTATTGGCCACGGCTTAAAAGTCTGATCCGGTATATATTTGTGATAGGAATAGTTCAAGGGATTCCAATAAAACCCCATACACATGAAATTTTTTACAGGATACTTCGGTGTGGGATGAAATCTATTAGGCTTAAGATCCGGGTGGGTAAATCCTCTTAAAGGATCCTGGCCTTTTTTTAATATTAACTCAATCCACTTTGAAGCTTGCACAGGTGTAAAGTAGTCTTTTACAATAATAAAATCAGGGCGAGGTTTAAGAATTTGCACACCTCCATTTTACCGGGAAAGCTTATGACTGATAACACAAAACATATTAAAGAATGGCAGGAGAAGGTTAAACATACCTTCGACGATGAGGCCAATCTTCATCACTATCTCATCCACACGATGGATAACTTTCTTTATCGTTATCTAGAGACCTCAGATTCCCAAAATCTGAGTACACAGCAATTAGCAGAAAAAATCTACGGCTGCGTAAGTTATGAATCAAATATGGTGTCTGCCTTAAAAATTGGTCATCCATCAATTAAACCAAAGCTTATTAATTTTGCTAAGTCTGTGCCAAAATCTCAGGGCCCAAGAGTTCAGTATTCACTCCTTGTGAATCTTAAAGATTTCAAATCTCAAGTAGGAGAAATACTCATCACAACCCAAGTCAGCTGGGATTTTCCACATTTTGAAAATAAGGATAATAACTTTATAAAAAATATCTCATTTAAATACGAAGATTTGACACAATTTAGAAAAGAACTTGCCCTTAAGCTTGAAGACGCCTGCAGTATCTTTCTTTAGAGAGTAGATTTAGCAGTATTTTTTAAATAGATTTTTCGACCAAGCCACACAACGAGAGCAATTCCAGCGGCCATAAGAATGTACATTTTAACTTCTTTGAGATAGCTCAGCACGATACGTCCATAAGTCGCTATTAAATAGACTTGAGTTGGTACAGAAATAAGTGCTGCGAGCCCATCAATAAGACAAAATTTCCAAAGTGGAATTCCCAAAAGACCACAGCTTAAGTGACCTGGGAATCTTATACCAGGGGTAAAGCGAAAGATACCGCAGGCCCACCCACCGAAGCGCTGAAACCAAGAATTAACTTTATCCCAACCCGCCCCTGCAACTTGTTTTTGAAAGAATTTAGTTTTAATTATTTTCGCCCCAAAATATTTTCCTATCAGGTAAACCAAAACATCACTAAGAAAAACTGCAAAGAAAGCTACCAAGCACAAAGTACCAACACCAATGGGTTGGGCCCCTGGAGTTGGCGGAGGATAAATTTCTGGGTGTTGACCCATATTGGCCACAAGGCCAACAGCAATAAGAGTCAACTCTTCTGGTATAGGCAAACCAAAGGAAGAAGCAAACATAAAACAAATGACGAATGTATAAACCTGAAAAGGCTGATAAGCAAAAGGAGCAAAGAAATTTAAAAGCCCAGCTTCAGTGAATTCTATTCCAAACATATCTAGGAATTCTAATGAGTCTCGTTATTCTTGAAAAGAAGAAAGAAAAAAAAGAGTGGTTTTAATTATCCGACAATAACTCTCGAGGATTTTTTGCTATGGTTTTCCAAGAAACAAGAAAAATAGTTGCGAGGCATAAAAAAATCAAAAAAAGAAAAAGTACCACGTAGTGAGAAAAATCAAAAGCCAGATTAATTTTAAAGACTTCAAGGCCAATGATGGCACCCAAAAACCATCCCAAAAAAATTCCTAGACCAGTCGCCATAAAAAATACAAAACCGAATTCAATCATTATTTGCGATAGCACAGAGAAATATCCAAATCCTAGGGATTTTAATAACGCCATATCATAGGTGCGTCGAAAAATTTGATCCTGACATAATCCAAATAAGATCACAAAACCAATAAACAAACTAAGCCATGAAATCAATTCAACTGCTCGTCGAGACTTTTCAAAAAGCTCGGATAACTTTTGAATAAGTTGCTCCATATCAATAAAAGAAATATTGGGAAATTTATTAACAGAAGCTTTTTGAAAATCAATTTTTTTATGTGAGAAAGAACGGTCCAAAACGGCCAGATAAGTCTTAGGTGCATCATCGATGAAACCAGGCTGCAAGTTAACAAAAAAATTAGGATAAAAGCTTGTCCATTTGACCTCTCTCAAATTTCTCACTATACCTTCTATTTCTACTCCGCCAATATCAAAAATGATTTTATCACCTAGCTTTATTCCCATTCTCTTGGCAAAGCGCTCTTCAATAGAAAGATAAGAAAAATTTTGACCTTCTGGTACAGTCTCTGGAAAAGGTGTGCCAGCAATAATTTTTTCTGAAGGACTGAGAGACTGCCTATATGTAAGATTAATTCCCCTGTTTTTAGTTCTTGCCTCGATTTCTTCCTCACGATTGCTGTTATCCCATTTTTCCTCAGTTCGAGAAAACTTGAAACCATTAAGCTTCTCAATTCTCCCTCGCACAAGAGGTGTGACACCTGAAAGCTCTAATCCCTTTTCTCGCCCAAGCTTTTTTAAATCACTTAGCTGATCCTCTTGTATGTCGAAAAGAAATAAGCTGGGCTTATTATCAGTGAGTGTAAATTCTTTCTTTATTAAAAAGTTAAGTTGAAAAATAAGTGAAATTAAAGAGATGCCCAAAACCAGAGCAATAAAACTGAGATTTAACTTATGACCAGATTGAATAAAATTTCTTAACGAAAGACCAATATTAAGATTAATAAAACAAAGAGTTCGAGATGGCCTCACATAAATAGCCATCTTTTGAAATGATTTAATTAAAATCAACGACAAGAAAAAAATAATGAGCAAACTAAAAAGAAAAAGACTTCCAATCTTTAGGGAATGTGAAAGTTGCCAAGCAACAATCCAAAGTAAGGCTACAAAAGGCAGAAAGTCTAGAGGATGAAAATAACCAAGTGCCTGCTTAGATAATTTTAGCTGCAAACCAAGAGGAGTCCGCAAGAGTCCCTTCAGCAGGGGCAAGAGAATAGATAAACTCAGGGCATAAAGCATGGGGATGTTAATAAGAAAATTTCTGTAGTTTAGTCCAGGGGGCAATGCAAATCCAATGATAGTCGAAAGCCAATCCCGTAAATAAAAATAAAAAGGATTAAAAATTAAAAAGAAAATAAAAAGAGAAAAAAAGAAGAGAGAACTAAACTGAAGGAATATACCAAAAAGAATCTGAGATTTGTTAAGCCCATGCAGATAAAAAAGACTAAAATCCTTGAGTCTTGTTAATAGATAAGACTGATAGAAATAAAAAATACCAACCAGGGCCAGTAAAAATCCTACGAGTGCTGAGAGAGACATAAAATCCGTAATATAATCAAAAACTCTTCCGGCCTGATTACTGCTTTCTTTTGAAGTCATTACCTTAATTGCAGGGTCAGGCAGTAATTTTAAAAGTTCTTGCCGAATTTTCACCAACTCTTCTTCTGATTCATTTAATTTAAAATGAATCGAGAATTGTCCCGTAGAGCCAGGTCTCAGCAATCCAGATTGAATAATTTTTACAAGAGGGAGATAAATTCTGGGTGCAAGTGAGAAACCTCTTATGCCAATTGAGCTATCAGAATCAATAATTCCACTGACCTTGAACTGTGAATCGCCAATTTTAAGCCAATCTCCAGTTTGAACTTCCCACAAATTCACAAGTTCTTTGGATATTAAAAAATCATTCTGGTTAAGTAAGCTACCTTTTGAAGTTATTTGACCATAGAAAGGGAAATGATCTTCATAACATCTGATCTCTACTAAACGTGATTCTGATGTCGTAACATTTGTCACCATCGAATAGATATCAACAACCTGATATGTTTTATGTTCTTTAGTTTTAAAAAAATCGGTTATTAATTTTCTTTCCTCAGGGAAAAAATCACGTCGAGCGGTAATCGCGAGGTCTGAGGTTAGTAATTGACGTGCATTAGATCTAAGATTGTTTTGAATATTTTCTGTTAAAAAACTAATACTGAGCAAACCTGATAATCCCAGGACAAGCAAAAATCCAAGGCCAAGAAAAAAGTATGAGGATTTTTTAAACTCCTTCAAGACAAAGAGCTTAAAGATCACTTGATACTCCCATGCTCCAAATTGATGATTCTATCACATCGTCTGGCAATTTCTTTATCATGAGTGACAAGTACAAGAGTCGTCTTTAGCTGCTTAACCATGCCAAAGAGTAAATCCATCACTTTCTCGCCAGTTTCCTCGTCGAGATTACCACTTGGCTCATCGGCAAGAAGTAACTTCGGATTCACAGCAAGAGCACGAGCGATGGCCACTCTCTGTGACTCCCCTCCACTTAACTGTGAGGGCAAATGAGCCGAGCGATCAGTGAGTCCCACATCTGAAATTAGCTTGGTAGCGATTTCAAAGGCATTTGTATTTTTAGCTAAACTCAAGGGCAACAAAACATTTTCAATCGCAGTAAGCGTCGATACAAGGTGAAATTGCTGAAAAATGATACCTATATTTTTTGAGCGAAACTTTACAAGTTCTTGATCTCTAAGTTGGTTTAAACATAAATCATTAAACCAAACTTCACCAAAATCAGGGTTGTCCAGGCCCCCAAGGATAGAGAGAAGTGTCGATTTACCAGAGCCTGATCGGCCTAAGAGAGCAATGGTTTCCCCTTCCCTAATGTCTAAATTTATTCCTTTAAGCACTTCAATCGATTGTGAACCAGTCTTAAAAGTTTTTTTAATATCTTTCAATTTCATCATAAGAGAGGCACCAAGTGCTTTAGTACTGTTGTTGCCATTACTTTATGACCTTCAGGATTCGGATGAATACCATCTGGAAGATTATATTTTGGTTTTCCCCCTACACCCTCAAGTAAAAAAGGAACTATTGGCAGTGAAAACTTATTTGAAAGTTTAAGGAATAACCCCTGAAAATCTTTTCGATAAGGCTCCCCATAATTCACAGGCATTTTCATCCCCACTAGAAGAATCTTCATTTTCAAATCAAGAGCTGATTTTATCACACCTGAAAGATTCTTTTCAGTTTCTTTCAAATTCATTCCCCTCAATCCATCATTGGCACCGAGAGCAAGGACAATTATGTCTGGCTTAATTTTTGAGTACCATTTAAGTTTTTTAAGCCCACTAGCAGATGTGGCCCCGCTCTCCCCTGCATTAATCACTTTAACTTGATTGAATTTCTTTTTAAGCTCTTTCTCGATCAATGCAGGGTAAGCCTCTTCCTTATTAAGCTGATAGCCTTCGGTGAGTGAATCCCCGATGAAGACAATTGTTTGGGCCGAAACATTGATTGAGATTAAAAGAAAAAATAGACTTAATAGTTTCATTCTTTATCCATAAAGAATTTTTTATATCTTGAAGGTCTTACAGCAAAGCTCAACCATAACAATGGTTTCATAGGATAGTTCATCCACGAATAAAAACAGTCAAAATTTATGTCATCAACGATCAGGCTGTTATTTTGATCTACCCGTTTGACGGAATGAATGTGCTTCCAAGCTTTGAGGGGCCATGGAAGTTCAACTCCCTCATCCACAAAAGACCATTCATTTGAATCAAGCTTATCTTGAGTAATTTTGCTTACCCACGTTTGAGTCATAAGAAATGATTTTATTTTCAAATGAACTTCATCCCCAGTTTTACAACCGTCAAACTTCTCAACAGAGAGCTTGATGCCGGGTGGACGGAGTGCCAAAAAAAGATCTTTATTAAAGTTTTTTATGATGACGTCTGATTTTTTTTCTATGGGTGTTTCAAAGTATAATTTCATTTTTTATTTTTAAGTTCTTCCATCTCTTTTTTCAATTGCGCAATATCAGCTTTCATTGAGGCTATTTCACCATGGAGTTTGTTAATCTCCTTAACGTTGTTATCAATTCTTTCCCACTTATTGCTTCCTTCAAAACTATCATTTTTATAGTAAACTTGATCCTCTTTTTTTAAGTATCCAAAGTCTGTTGAGAAGGCCGTCATAGAAATAATCAAGGTTAAAAGCGCAACTATTTTCATAAGATACTCCCGACTTCAATTTAAAGATGAATCCAGTAATTTAAATGACTTTATTTTACCACAACTACTCTTATTCTTAATTATACTTTCTCTCATTATAAATCCAACTCATTGAATTGACGATATTTCTTAAATTTTTCATGAACTTCACCTGCCAAAAATTGATAGTAAATCGAACCAACTTCAAGTACGTAACCATCAATGAAAATTAGCATTGTTGGCCTAGGCTGGTTTGGTCTAGCTCTCGGTCATGAACTTAAAACTCATCATCAATTACTTGGCACCACTCGCACAGAAGAGCGGGCGAAATTATTGACCGCATTAGGTTTTGAAACCTATATTTTAAATCCTCAACAGACGATCAATCCAGCACTGCTTGAGTCTGAGGTTATCATTTTAAATATTCCCCCCTTTGAAGGCCAATTAGACTGGTTCAAGAGCTGGAATATAAGTCCTAATACGCATCTCATTTTCATAAGCTCCACCTCAGTTTACGGAAAGCTACAGACAGATGTTTGTGAAGAAACAACTCCATTTCCTGACACTGATAATGGTTTCATTTTGCTTGAAGAAGAGAAGTGGGTAAGAGGATTTAAAAACCATACGATTATTCGCTTTGGTGGCCTGATAGGACAAAACAGACATCCGGGAAAGTTTTTAAGTGGCAGACAGAATTTGGAAGGAGGTAATCACCCTGTTAACCTCATTCACCAGATCGATGCAGTTCATTTTGTAAAATATGTGATTGAAAAAAAACTTTATCAGGAAACATTTAATCTCGTTCATCCCCATCATCCAACGAGAAGTGATTATTATGGCGGTTATTGCGCAGAAAAGAATCTCCCCTTACCACACTTTCTTCATTCAAATGAGATTGGCAAAAGAGTTGCCAGTGACAAAGTCGAAAAAATTTATCAATTCAGGCAAAAGATTTAGAAGTTTTTAAATATTTCTAAAACTTCTTTCTCCGGTAGAAGAGAACCATCAATCTTTTTCTCTTTTAAAAATTCAGGATTGTACATTTTGGAAATGGCCCGTTCACCACCATCACACATAAAAGTGATGATTCTTTTTCCTGGGCCCATTTTTATCGCCGTCTTAAAAGCGCCGGCCAGATTCAGCATAGAGGACATTCCCATGACTAAACCTTCCTTCTCTCGCATATACATGGCCAGAGTGGTTAGTTTTTGATCATCAATGGTGTAGCACTCATCTTGATGAATATATTTAAAGTTATCTTGAAATCGGGTGATCCCCACTCCTTCAGTCATGGTGTAGGAATTATCAGATTTGAATTCACCTGTATTAAAAAAACTGGCAATTCCACTTCCCATAGGATCAGGAACTACAACCCTGATGGAACTATTTTTTTCCTTAATAAATTTAGAAACTCCCGCTGCCGTTCCGCCAGAACCTGCTGCTACAACGACAGCATCCATGTTGCCTTGCATGTCCTGATAAATTTCAGGGGCAGTGTAAAGATAGTGAGAAAGATAATTATCCGGATTATCGAACTGGTTGGCCCACCAATAATCTGGAGAACTCTGACCAATTTTTCTTCCCACTTTAAAAAAATGCCTCTCATCACTGAACGGCACTGCCTCAGTCTCAACAACTTCTGCTCCATAAAGAGCAAGAACCTTATGTTTTTCCGGCGCCATGCCTTTGGGCATCACAACAATAACCTTATAACCCAAGGCTTGACCCACCATGGCCAAACCAATTCCCGTATTTCCAGCAGTCCCCTCGACAATCTTCATTCCAGGTCTTAAATCTCCTCTAACGATGGCCTCAACAACCATGTGCATGGCCGGACGGTCTTTAATAGTCCCTCCAGGATTGAGATTTTCACACTTCATGAAAATATCTGATCCGGTTAAGGCACTCAAACTTTGAACCTTTAGGAATGGAGTATTTCCAATAACTTGTAAGAGACCTGTGGACTTGAGTTTCTTTTTAAGATCCATTGAATTTTCCCAATGTCAGCGGTAATTTGAAATGATTCATTTATACTCCAAAAGGGACCTAATGTCTTCAAAACTTGCCCAGTTTTTACACCAAGAACGCTACCAAACAGCGACTTTAGTCCTGAATGTGAGTCAGGTGAGGCAATCAGTTGACGAACTTGTTAACCTCCTCTACCCCCAACGCGGCGGACACGGGCTATCAGACCCAGGACAACTGGAAGTTAAAATTCTAGAACTTAAGCACCGTTTTCAAGAATATGTGAGTTGTCTTGAACAACTAGATGCCAATCTAAAAACCGACGGGACAAAAAAAATCGATAACTTTTTTGATTTATTTCCATCAATATCCAAGGCGCTGGATTCAGATGTGGCAGCTGCTTATTCTGGAGATCCAGCGGCTTACTCGAAAGAAGAAATTATCATCGCTTATCCTGGCTTTTATGCCACTTGTGTTTATCGTTTTGCTCATGCTCTTTTTGAACTCAAAATTCCTCTTCTTCCTCGACTTATGAGCGAATATGCTCATGAGAAAACGGGCATAGACATTCACCCTGGTGCCCAAATTGGGGAAAGCTTTTTCATAGATCATGGTACTGGAGTCGTGATTGGAGAAACATCCATCATAGGTAAAAATGTTAAAATTTATCAGGGTGTGACTTTGGGTGCGATGAGTGTGAAGAAAAAACTTCAATCACTCAAGCGCCATCCAACAATAGAAAACGATGTTGTCATTTATGCCAACTCCATTATTCTTGGTGGAGACACAATCGTTGGTAGAGGTTCAGTTGTAGGCGGTAACGTTTGGCTTACTCAAAGTATACCTGCTGGAAGTGTTGTTTTTAATAAACTAGAAATGGGTCATACCCTGGGGGCCAGCGATGGAAATAGTCCCATCTAAAGTGGCCGGTTGGCTTAAAGAAAAAAAATCTTTCAATTTTTTAGACGTCAGAAGAAGCGATGAAAGAGAAAAATGCTCTCTAGGCGGATTTCATATTCCTCTTGATGAACTCGAGGCAAGATTTGAAGAACTGCCCCGGGATAAAAAACCCCTGATTGTTTATTGTCATCATGGGGTCAGAAGTCTTTATGCAACTCAATTTCTCAAGTACCATGGCTACGATGCACTCTCTTTAGCGGGTGGAATTGACCTCTGGTCTTTGGAGATTGACCCAGAAATCCCAAGGTACTAAAATGAGACGAGGAGATATATATGTTTGGAATTCCTTATAAAATCATGGCCTCCATTTTAGTCGGAACAGCACTTATCCTAGCTGTTATTTTTGCTGTGGGCCTACCGCTCAATCTTGTACTTTAATTTAAATCAATCCTATAAAAATCAGAGTTTCTGTCGATAAGATCCTTGATGGATCCAACCCAGTACTATATGACAACTCTTAGCAATGCGGCTTCAAAGATAGGGCCAATCATTGGTTATGCTTTGGTCGCCTATTTCGTTTTCATCAAACTCCCTTTCCTGCTTGCTCTCAAATCACAAAAGGACAATCGAACTCAAA
>CANEVK010000034.1 GCA_947442115.1 Bacteriovoracaceae bacterium
AAAGCGTTAACTCCGAACAGCTCAAGCCTTGCTCACAGAGGATGAGGATATTAGCAGAGATCTGAAAAGTGACAGCAGTACCTGATTGGGAAAGAACAAAGGATTCTGCATTCATCTGCGTGATTGGGATCACTTTTTGTTTAACGACCTTTTTAGTTATTTTATCTAGCCCGGTCTGAATGAGACTCTTCTCGGTGAAGCTCACAACAATAAGGAAATTTCCACAATCTGAGCTCAGACACGAACGCTTTTCTAAATCTAAATCTCTCCACTTCGTGGTCAGCAGAGTCTGTCTGGGATTAACGCCCGAAACAGCAGACTGAGAACTCAGCTGCCTCTGAGATTCCACTCCACAAGCCATCAGAAAAAAAGAACTCAAGATAAGGATGATTAAGTTCATGCTCAATATTATAGGGAGGTTCACAACCAACGAGTTAAGTCGCTGAATTTGGCCCTTCGTTATGGACTTCGTTGCCAATTTTTCAGGGCAAAATTACACTAGCTTGGCCCTAAAAAGATCATCCATGAGTGAATCAAGGAGAACATAGCCTTGGGAATTAAGTCGCATTCTTCCTTCATGATAAGAGCCATACGATTGATGCACCCAATGATTGAATATTTCATCATGTTTGGCCGAGAAACATTCAGGCTTCCAGCCATCTGAAGTTCTCAGAGAGAGATAGGCTTTTTCTAAACTAAGCTCAGCTTCTCCTAGTTTTTCAATTTCTATATCAGGGCGTGAAACTTTCCATTTATAGCGAAGGGCCGAATCGCTTGAAAGATTTAAGTAGCCCGTACCCGTAGGCCCTAAAGCAGCGACAGACTCTCCTCTCCAATATCTAAGATTATGAACCGATTCGAAACCCGGCCGAGCAAAATTTGAAACCTCATAGTGATTAAAACCTTGAGAGCGTAAATAATCACTCACCAACAGATATTCTTCTCGAATATAGTCATCATCTGGTAGAGCATCAATCAGAGGATATTTAGAGCGGGCATTCAGGATATATAAACTGATATGTTGAGGCCGATAAGATAAAAGCTGGTCTAGTTCACTTTTAATATCACGCTCTTTTTCCTGAGAAAAAGGAATCCCCAATAAAAAATCCAGTGAAAAATTGAGTTGCTCCTTCTGGCAGTAACTCAACAACTCATGGCTCTCCTTGAGAGAATGAGAGCGATCCATGATCGTGATAAATCGTGGATCTAAAGTTTGTGTCCCAATCGAGATTCGATTTAATCCGATCTCTCTCCACGCCATCATCATGTCAACGGTCCAAGTCCCTGGATCAATTTCCATGGTAAATTCACAATCAGCAGAAAGCTTTAAAGAAGATTTTAAAAAATGCTTGAAGTACTCAGCTCCCTTGGTGCCCCACAAAGAAGGAGTCCCGCCACCGAGGTAAACACTCTTGAGTTCTGACCATTGAGCCTTCTGTTCTGAAAATAACTCTTCATGTATCCGCCAGCTTTGGTCTAAAAACTGATGGAAATCCTCAAGTTGATTGGATGCTGGATCATACTGCTTTTTATAGAAATCGCAGTAGTTGCATAAATGCTTACAGAAAGGAACATGTAAATACAGACTTGAGACATGAGTCATGGATGAGAAATTCCTTCAAAAAAATCTGAACCGCGAGGATAATAAACTCTACTGAGAATCCCATCAATAAGGAAGATATGAAAATTGAGCAAGTACAACTAAGTAATAAATTAAATACCCTTTTTATCAATTCCCCTGGTTGTAGTGCCGGAACTGTTCAGATTTGGTTTAGAGCTGGCTCGGCCCTGGAGAAAACTGATAATGAAGGTATTGCTCATTTTCTTGAACACATGTTCTTCAAAGGAACACCGACTCGACCCGGGCCCCGCCTGGCCCACGATATTGAATCCTATGGGGCTGAAGTCAATGCGTTCACATCATTTGATTACACTTGTTATTACATCAACACTCCAAGCCTGTGCTTAGATAAATCAGTTGATATCCTCATGGATATGGTGGCCAATCCACTTTTCGGCGAGGAAGATTTCCCTGCCGAAAGACAAGTTGTCTTTGAAGAGTATCGTCGTGCCCTTGATAATCCTTCACAGTTTAATTTTATCCAAGTTCAAAAAACAGGCTTTGAAGGTGGATATGCCCACCCCATTTTAGGTCGTGAAGATACCATTAAGCATTTTTCATCAGAACAACTCAAAGAGTTTAGAAAGAAATTTTACAACCTAGAAAATGCCTTACTTGTAGTGGCCGGAGATATTAAAAATAGAGACGCCCTTGAAAATCAAATTAGTACCTACAAACTTCCCCATGGCAGTACATCTGAATTTGAGGCCTTTCAATTAAAATCAAAATCAACCATTAATGTGCACGAAAAGGATATCCGACAAGCAACACTCACCTTGAGTATTCAGGCCCCAGAATATCTTGATCCTAAAGCTGCTCGCCAAGATCTGGCCATCAATTGTCTTGCTCATGGTGAGACATCACGTTTTTATCAGGCGCTCGTTGCCCAATCTTCTCTTTGTAACGGCGTGGCCGGCTCATCGATGTATTTTGCCAAGGGTGGAACTCATATGCTTAAAATGAATTTCCCCGTGGATAATTTACCAAAAATTAGTGCCCTTTTTCTTAAGATTATTCAAGAGACAATCGCCAAAGGCTTTAAACCTGAGGAACTGAATAAAATTAAAAACCAATATATCTCTTCAAAAATTTATGAAAGAGAATCAATTGAATCTTATGCTTTTAGTCTTGGACACGGCTTCGCTCAATCGGGAAATATTTTTTGCGAGGATGAATTTATCGAAAAAATACGTATCACAAGCGTTGATGAAGTTTGGGATGGTCTGGTTGAAATATTGAAAAATTCAACCCATATGACTCTGCAAGTTCCAAAAGGCACAAGCTTAGTGAAGCAAGAAAAAGCGCTCAAATATTTTCAAAACAAGCTTTCTTCACTGGCCGCCAAACTTAAAACGAAGGAAGTCAAAACAAAGAAAGAGATCTCCGCCTATGATTCGGCCGTTCAAATTTTTGAACTTAAGCCTGGAATTAAATTTATCTACCGTCAAAATAAGCTGACACCTACATTTGTCATGCATGCCTATATTAAAGGTGGCCAGTCCGCTGAGGACATAAAAAATGCAGGTCAACACCATCTCTTAACAAGACTTTTTACTTATGGTTACAAGGGCATGAAGTATGAAAAGCTCAAGCAGGATCTTGAGACTCTTTCATCAAGCTTAAATGGATTCTCAGGCAAGAATGCCTATGGGCTTACGATGCATGGCCAGTCAAAAGATTTTGAAAGACTGACTCAACATTTTTTTGGAACTCTTCTTCAGCCTGAAATACCAAGCAAGTTTTTCAATCATGAAAGAAAAGTCATTTTAAGGGCACTTGATAATCAAAAAGAAGACCCTATGAAACAGGCCTTCAAAACATTTTACAAGCTTGTTTTTAATCAGCACTCTTACTCCCTAGATCTTGCAGGGACTCCAGAAACTCTCAAAAAATTTAATCCCACTGGTTTAAAAAAACTCCATGAAAAACACCTCAAGGAGACTGAGCTCGTTTTCACTTATTGCGGAGATCAAGATCTTGCGATTGTCTTACCAGCAATAAAAGAAACCATTAAATCCTTATCTCCAAGAAAAATATCAAAACCTAAAAAATCGAAACTTAAATCGATTAAAGGTAAAAAAGAACACCTCATTTTTGATCGTGAGCAAACGCAAATTGTGATTGGCGCACCAGCCTTTAACATCACTCAAAAGCAAGATCTCTTTCTCAAAATGATATCGGCACACCTCTCAGGCCAGAGTTCTGACTTATTTGTTGAAGTCAGAGATCGTCAGGGATTATGTTATTCTGTTTCTCCTATTCATGTCTCGGGACTTGAGGCCGGTTGCTGGGGAATTTATATTGGTTCAGGACATGATAAAACAGAAGCGGCGATTGAAGCCATTATGAAAATTCTCAATAATGTTCGAGACAATGGGCTTTCTCAAGAAGAATTTGATCGCATCAAAGTCATGATGGATGGCCAGAATCTTTTAGGCATTCAAACCAATGAAGATTATGCCCAACTCTATTCAATTCCAGTGCTCCACAACTTGGGAACTGATTTTACTCACCATAACAATGATCTGATTAGAGAAGCCAATTACAATGAGTTTCAATCATTTCTAAAAGAATTTTTTAATCAAAATTGGAATATAGTGAAGGCCGGTCGAGCCTAAGAAACTTTTTTGGTGAGTTGAGGGATTACTCCACTCACCAAATACTCTCTCTCCGAGACTGGCTCACCAGACATCACTTTCTTAAAGATGAGGTGGCCATCCGATTGACCACGATTGAGGCTTGCCAGCATCGTCATCAGCATCGTGATGGACTCAAAGCATGTGGCAAACATCGTGTAAAAACTTGGGATATCCAAAAAACTAGGAGATAGATTGTTAAGCTGTTGATAGGCCATCTTTCCGATTTGACCATAATACTGCGTATCCACCATTTTATTTTGGGTTGATTCAGAAAAGTAACCACAGACAAGCAAAGACATATCGGCCACTTCTTTATACACCCGACGCTGATCCTCACGACTTAACTGAGTTGCCTCCAGAAGTTTTAGACCTAAAATTTTTTCTCGAACTCTTCCCTCAGAAATATCAAAAAAGTTTTGGGCCAGAACAAACTTGTCTAAGACGTCGCTTGAATAAAAAATGACAGATTCAGGGACAGGACAAAGGGATTTCTTATTTAAAGAATTAAGGCCATCAAAAAAAAAGCCTTGAAGATTGGCATCGGTGATAATCTTTTTTGTTACGTCTGAGGATGGCATAACCGTCAACTCCTTTGACTATTTTATCATACCTCAGCGCTTCTAACGCCTCTAAGCTAGGAATATTTTGCCGATAGGGTTTAAATATCTGAAAATAGACATGGGTAAGCCTTATCCCTCTCTACCGAAGACAAGAATTTCTGCCATAATTTAACCATGGTCCAAATCATCACCAATCTCATATTTTTCTTATTACTCTTCAGCTGTGGAAAAGTAAGCACTCCCCCTGAGAATAAAACCCAAGAACCTGTAATTTCAACCCAGCTGAATGCCTTGAGCGCGAAACTTCCTTCAAGCGAAGTTGATTCCACCATTTATCAGAATCAAGCAGTCACTTTTGATTCAAATGATCCGGGCTGGCTCCTCACTTTCAGTGACGAATTTGAAGGAAAAAATCAGGCCATCGCCAAAGGTGTAAAGCCTGAATGTTTCAGTAAAAACCCCACCTGTATGCTGAATTGGTGGTCTCGATCTGAATGTCCGGAGTTCTCTACTCAGCTCACAGATCTCAATAAGTGTAACTGGGATGTTTACTACTACTATAATTACATGGACTGGGAAGCACCCGAGGGAACAGGCATTAATTCTTTTCATCCCCATCAGGTCAAAGTTCAGGATGGATACCTCATCCTCTCAGCCGAGAAATCAAATTTTTCTCGCATCAGTTGTAAGGTAAAATTTTTTGATCCAAGAATTGGTTTTGAAAACTATACCTTCGAATGTCCTATTCTGAGTGGTGGAGTAGAATCTCGAAGACATGGAAGTGCCAACGAATATGGATTCACTCAAAAATTTGGTCGCTTCGAAGTCAGAGCGAAACTAAACCATGGACCCGGATCTTGGCCTGCCCACTGGTTGCTTCCGGAAGAGCCTATGGAACCAGGGTGTGGATGGCCATTCAGTGGTGAAATTGACATCATGGAAGCCACCTTTTTACATAAAAATGTTGCCGGTGCTAATTTTCATACCGGAGATTGCCAGAAAAAAAATCATGTTAACACTGGATTCAATTGGAGTGTCACAGCAGAAAATTATCCTGGTGTTTCAGATCTTGAAAATTCTTTTTATCAAAATTTTCATACCTATGCCGTGGAGTGGGATGAAAGCAAAATACGTTTTTTTTATGACGATCATTTCCTGGGTCAAATTAACGAAAATGATATCATCTTTCATAAAGAAGCTCCTGAAGGCCATAAAATCACTATCCCAAAAAAGCCCTTTTACTGGATTCTTAACAACACCATTTTTAACGCCAATAATCCTGCTCATGTTGATGTGAAAAATTTCGCTCGCCAGGAGCACGTGATCGATTACGTCCGCGTTTATAGAAAGTGCTCACCTCAGGATGATGCTTCCCAATGTCTTAAAATAAATTACAAAAACACCATGGCTTCATGCCCTGGAATCAGAAAAGATATTGGAGATTTTAAAAGTAAAAATCTCTGTAAAGCATGGCCACATTTCTCTGTTTCACTTGGAAATTGCTATAATAATAAAGGTGAACTCGCCACCATCCCGACAGGTGAATTTGCTGGAGAATGGTGCGCCATGAATGAGGGCACTTGGTACAAGGCCCGAAAGATCACAAGGGATTGTCCTTACGGTTATGAAAAAATCTCTGAAAAAGGATTCTTACCGATTTGCAAAGCATGGATTAGCTTTGGCATCTCTCGCAGCAACTGTGATGGTCAATTTTGGAAAAGCTCAGATCAGACAGAATACTGTCTTTGGGATCAAAGTGGATGGTTTAAAGTCAGAAAAATAAAGTAAGAGGAGTGCTACGACTCCTCTTTATTTTTCTTCCTCGATCTCTAGCATAAGAAAGCCCGCCTCTAAAGCTTGACCCTCTTTGATGTTGACGGATTTTATCACTCCCTCAGCTCCGGACTTAATTTCATTTTCCATTTTCATGGCCTCTAAAATCAGAACGGTTTCACCTTTGATCACTCGGTCTCCCTCTTTTTTCATCACCTTGACGACCTTGCCAGGCATTTGAGTGATAAGGGCCCCAGCTCCGCCTTTAGTGAGTCCAGAAGGTTTAAAGCCTCTAAAGACTTTATAAACTTCAGTATGAGACACAAGAACTTCATTAGCACCTAGCTGAGTTAACTTCTTCCATTTGATGCCATCAAAAGAATAATAATTTTTTCCAGCGAGTTTTTTTATATGGAGTTGAGATTTATGACCCTCATGGGAAAACTCCATACAATCTTTTGAGCGAAACTCAACATCAAAAACAAGATCCTTCATATCTTGATTAACAAAATAATATCTCATTTTTGGATCTCCTGTTGATTGAGCTCAATGGAAGCCATCTTGATCATAAAAGAAGAAAGCTCTTCCCTATTGGCCACGCGCTCTTGAGGTTTCACTGTCGAAATATAGTTCGTCGAGTAATGACCCTTTTTAAAATTCTCCTCACCTAATATAACTCGATGAAGGGGAATATTGGTCTTTAAACCTTCAATAGTAAGATTTTCCACTGCGTTTTTTACTTTTCTAAGTGCTACTTCGCGATTGAATCCACGAGCAATGAGTTTACCAATCATGGGATCAAAATCAGGTGTGATCATGAACTGGGGATAGATACAGTGATCAAAGCGAATTCCCTGAGGGAAAGTTGTTTCAAATCCCACCACTTTCCCTGGTGCTGGAAGCATGGAGATAGGATCCTCGGCGCAAATCCTGAGTTCTATCGCATGTCCTTGAATTTTTATTTGATCCTGAGAATTAAAATCGAGAGGCTCACCAAAAGCCCCTTTAATCATGTTCGCCACCAGATCCACGCCCGTAATTTCTTCAGTGATGGGATGCTCAACCTGAATACGAGTGTTCATTTCAAGAAAATAAAACTTCTTATCCTCACCCATAATAAATTCAACTGTTCCGGCCGAATCATAATTAACCGCTCGAGCACATTTAACAGCGGCTTCACATATGGCCTGTCTGACACTCTCATCTTTACCAATGAATGGTGAAGGAGCTTCTTCAATAATTTTTTGGTGACGACGCTGAACCGAACATTCCCTTTCAAAAACATGAAAGACATTGCCCTTTTTGTCCGCCAAAATTTGAACCTCAATATGATGAGGATTTAAAATATATTTTTCGACTAAAAGTCCGGCGTAACCGAAGCCACTCAGTGCTTCTCGCTGAACAGCTGCAAAGTGATTTTTTATATCATCAGCGTTTGAGCATGGCCTCATGCCTTTTCCCCCGCCCCCAGCAACAGCTTTGAGAAGAACAGGAAAACCAATTTCGTTTCCGATTTTTATGGCTTCTTCAATTGTTTCCACTTCACCAGTAGAACCGGGAACAACGGGAACTCCAGCTTCCTTGGCCACTTGCTTGGAGATATCTTTCGCCCCCATTTTATAAACCGCATTTGGATTCGGGCCAATAAAGACAATTCCCTTTTTAGCGAGAGCTTCAGAAAATTCTCTGTTCTCAGAGAGAAATCCATACCCTGGATGGACTCCATCAATTTTATAATCCTCAATGAGTTTCATTATCTTAGGAATGTTAAGATAAGTTTCCTTATTATTATTTCCCTGTAAGTGAACCCATTCCTGACAGTATTCAAGATGAGGGGGCTCGGTTTCATTATCAGTCCAAACTCCCACCGAAACTAAGCCAAGTTCATTTAATGCTTTGGCGACTCTAATCGCAATCTCACCACGATTGATGATGAGGACTCTTTTGCCTTTCATAGAGGTATATTCCCGTGTTTACGATCTGGTGTTGGTATTTTTTTATTTTCTAGTGCCTTGAGATATTGATAAAGGCGCTGGCGAGTGATTTCAGGAAAAATAATCTCATCCACATAACCCAGCTCTGCTGCTCGATAAGGGTTGGCAAAATTATTTTCATACTCCTCAACATTCTTTGATTTGTTGGCGAGATCATTTCTAAAAATAATATTGACCGCTCCCTCAGCTCCCATCACTGCAATTTCGGCTGTTGGATAAGCAAGATTGATATCGGCCTTGATGTGTTTTGAGGCCATCACGTCATAGGCCCCACCATAGGCTTTTCTGGTGATCAAAGTGATCAGAGGAACTGTCGCTTCTGAATAAGCATAAAGGAGCTTGGCGCCATGGCGGATAATACCACCATACTCTTGAACAGTTCCTGGTAAAAAGCCCGGAACATCCACTAGTGTAATGATCGGTATGTTAAAAGCATCACAGAAACGCACAAAACGAGCAGCCTTGACTGATGAATCAATATCCAAACAACCTGCGAGAAAAGCTGGTTGGTTGGCGACAATACCGACTTTGATCCCACCAATGGAAGCAAGGCCAGTGATGATATTTTTAGCAAAGTCACGATGAACCTCTAAAAAATGCTGATCATCAATAACCTCAAGAATAAGCTCATGCATGTCATAAGGTTTTTTCGAGTTATCAGGGACAACATTTTTAAGTTTATTATTTGATCGAGTCACCGAATCTGATGTGAGTTTTAAACTATGCTTTTGCTTATTGCAGCCAGGGATAAAACTAAAGAGTTCTCTGACTCTCTCAAAACAATCATCTTCATCATCGCAACGAAAATGTGCAACACCAGATTTTTCATTATGCGTGTGAGCTCCACCAAGAGCATCTTTTGTGACTTCTTCGTGGGTCACCGTTTTAATCACATCAGGGCCTGTGACAAACATGTAAGAAGTTTTATCGACCATGAAGATAAAATCAGTCATGGCCGGAGAATAAACCGCTCCCCCTGCACAAGGACCCATGATAAGAGATATTTGAGGAATAACACCTGAAGCTTGAACGTTTCGATAAAAAATTTCAGCATATCCGGCCAGAGATTCCACACCCTCTTGAATCCGCGCTCCGCCGGAATCATTGACTCCAATCACAGGTATTTTATTTTCAAGAGCAAAATCCATGACCTTGCAGATTTTTTTAGCGTAGGCCATTCCCAGGGCCCCACCCCAGCAAGTAAAATCCTGGGAGAAAATCGCCACTTGCTGGCCATTGATTTTACCAAGACCAGTCACCACTCCATCACCAAGAAACTTAGTCTTTTCCATGCCAAAAGAGTCGCAGCGATGAACCACAAATTTATCAAATTCGATAAATGATTCTGGATCTAAAAGCTTATTAATTCGCTCTCTGGCAGTATATTTACCCTGCTCATGTTGTTTATTGATTCTCTCGGCCCCACCACCTAATTCTGCTTGTTGAGAAAAAGTTGAGAGCTGATCACGTTTTTGATCGTTAGTTAGCACTTTGGCCTCCTGAAAAAATGTCCTAAGGTTATACCCTCACTCCCACATGGGGTAAAGAAATTGACTCGGGAAGTTAATGCAAATTTTGCCGTAACAGACTTTAGACACTCAAAGGTAAAATAGAGTTTGAACCTAGGAGTACTCATGAAATTCCTTGTCTTAATTTTTCTTTTCATTTCGCAACTGGCCATGGCCTACGATGCTCTCGTCTGGGGTGGACCTGGGGCCTGCAAAGATGGCTGCCTCGACTCTGCCGTCTACGTCACAAAGCTTGCCGGTTTTGAACCTATGATCGTCACTCCAGAAAATTTTGATCCTTCACTTTTTGAAACGGCCAAAGTTTGGGTTCAACCAGGAGGAAAATCCGGAGCAGCCTCAAATGCCATGGGGCCTGAGATACGTCAGCAGATTAAAAATTTTATTGCCCAAGGTGGTGGGTATGTTGGATTTTGTGCAGGTGCATTTCTAACCACGGCACGCGTGGGTGAAACTCGTGTCGAAGGATTAGGCATCGTGCCTGGAAACACGCGGGTGTTCAGGCGGGCCAAAGGCTATCCTTCTGTTGAAAGAATGATCACAGCTCAGGGCGTAGAGTTTCATTACTGGGAGGGGGGCCCCTGGTTTTCCTTCAAGACTAATGAACTAAAAAATATCACTGTTAAATCTCGCTATGAAACGAATAAGAAGATAAATGGATTAGAAACAACATTTGGGAAAGGGCGAATTTCTGTGACGGGCACTCATCCTGAAGCTCCGAAATGGTGGTATGAAGATGCTCGCATGAGTGATGCTGATGGACTAGATCATGAATTAGCTGCCAGCATGATCAGATGGGCAGCAAAGAAATAAGATCAAAAAAAAGCCCCTCCGAAGAGGGGCTTTTTTTATTCACCGGCCGCTTTTTTGGCCGCTGCTCGTTTATCTAATCCGTATTTTTCCACTTTCATAATGAGACCCGCACGGGAAATTCCAAGTTCCTTAGCAAGTTTTGATTTATTAAAGCCACAGCGCTTAAGGCCTTCACGAATCATCAAAATTTCTAGTTCTTCAAGAGCGTCTTTGAGAGATCCACTGGTGTTCACACCTTTAAGAAAGCTTCCACCACCATGATGTGAGCCTCCTCCACTCTCCGAACTTTCAAGAATTCTGGCACTCAACATATCAGGAGTAATGGTGCGATCTTCACCAGCAAGCACCACCAATCGCTCCACTTCATTTTGAAGCTCACGAACGTTACCTGGCCATTTATGATCAAGCATCTTTTCTAAACATTTTTTTGAAAACGTTTTGAGTGGCATTCCAGCTTCTTCACATTTTTTCTGAAGAAAGAAATCCATAAGAACTGGAATATCTTCTTGGCGCTCTCTCAGAGATGGCAGGGCCACGTTGATCACGTTAATTCGATAATAAAGATCTTCTCTGAACTCACCCTTTGCAATCATTTCTTTAAGTGGCTTATTGGTCGCTGCCACCACTCTGACATTTACTTTTTTCGGCGTTGTTGCTCCCACTGGCATAAATGTGCCTTCCTGAAGAACACGCAGGAGTTTTACCTGCATCGACGGTGAAGTATCACCAATTTCATCCAGGAATAGAGTTCCCCCGTTGGCCACTTCAAAGACACCTTTTTTATCTTTTACAGCACCAGTGAATGAACCTTTGACGTGTCCAAAAAGCTCTGAGTCTAAAAGATTATCATTGAACGCAGAACAGTTCACGGCCATAAAAACAGAATCTTTACGAGTAGAATTATAATGAATCGCCTTCGCGACCATTTCTTTACCTGTTCCATTATCTCCTTGAATCAAAATAGTTGATTCAGAACTAGAGACTTTTGAAAGAAGGTGGTAAACCTGCTGCATACGTTTCGATTTTCCAATGAGATTATGGTAGCGATATTTATTCCCAATCTCTGAATTAAGATCCATGATGCGAGATTCACGTTTATAAATTTCAGCATGAAATGTTCCAACTTCATCGGCTACAATGGCAATGAGATCTTTCATCTCAGCATAAAATCGGCCTGAGAATTTTTTAATTTTTTCAACTGATGCCTTTGCATCTGCTTCACTAATTCCACATTCGATCATTTTTTGGACGGCCTGAACGTGATCTTCTGAAGTCGAAGTTTCTGTGAAGTAAGGATACGCAAAAACCGCCCCACAAAACTCTCCATCCACCATAACTTTATGAGCGTAACCATATGTTCCAGGAAAAAAAGCATTAAATTCTACAGATCCTTCCTGTGAACCGTGAAACTGTTCATAAACTTTTTCGATATCAGCTTCAAGCCAGTCTCGGCCATACGAATGAGACATCTGTAGTTTTAAAAATGAGGATTTGAATGGGTAGCCTGGCTCATGAATAAACTGAACTCTGCCTTGTTCATCCACATAAAGAACATCTAATCCGTACCAGTTCCCAATAATTTTTTCGAGACTTTTGCTGGCATGAAGCTCTTTAATTGATTTCCAGTCGATCATGGTGATACCCCTTTAAATGTCCATTCCCTGAACACTTTTTTTGTCATTGTCTAACTTGTCGGCAAATTGTCAGAAATCTTGACAGGGGATTTAAAGGGATCGCGAAGATTGTTTACAATTTCCTCGTAGAAATTTGCAAAAGCTCTGAAAAAGTTTGAAAAAACAGAGGGTTATTCCATTCCTGAGGTCCCATAAATTTCCTTAACAGGGTTTTATCCGAGGAAAAGACATAGGTTTCAGGAACTCTCGTTGTCCCAAAGGCGTCACGGTGTATATTTTTCTGATCCAAGAGCCAGTGGATAGAGGCCGCTTCAGCATTTGATAGGCCCTTCAGATGCTTTTTAACTTTGATAACTTCATCATTAGTCGCCACTAACAAAAATTTTACTCCAGATCGGCCTTCAAATCGCTTTATGAAGGTTAACAGGTCAGGGAGCTCAGCTTCACAAGGAGCACACCAAGTGCCCCAAAAATGGACTACAAGGAGCTCTAGTGACTTATCATTTAGAAGTTCTTCTAATGGAAAAGTTGATCCCTCTAAATTTTCAAAAGAGGCCTGTGGAAATTTATTCAAAACAGAATTAGATTCCGTTTTGATATCCAGTTGCCCATCAAGGGATTTTTTGGAATAGAAACTATAGGCGACAGTACCTAAAATAATAATTGATATAGCAAGAATTCTATAAAACATGGCAAAAAAAAACCTTCCCGAAGGAAGGTTCTCAGTTAGAAATTATTCTACAAAAGCAATATAAGCTTCTTTAGCACCATCACCAAGACGGCCTTCAGCAAGCTTAAGGAGGCGAGTATACCCACCTGGGCGTTGCTTGAATTTTGGAGCAACTGTTTCAAATAAAGCTTTAACAGCTTCTTTATTATTAAGTTTTGTAAAAGCAACACGACGATTAGCAATTGTATCGTTTTTAGCAAGAG
>CANEVK010000035.1 GCA_947442115.1 Bacteriovoracaceae bacterium
ACTGTGGCCGATTCACCCAGTTCATTTTCCGCGAGCATCTTTTTAAGTTGATTAAGCTGAGCATCTGATTCTCTATTAACCTCATGCTTATCTAGAAGTCCCTCAGATGTTAAAAACTCAATTGGAAATGGCTTGGCAGGAGATTCTGCATCAATCATAGTTGGGGCATCATTAGGAGACTTACCAGGTCTTAAAACCTCGCCTGCTTTAAGAACGTTACCTCCAAAGGCATTTCTTAAAGATCCAATCGCTGCTTCGTATTTTGCTGTCTCAGTTTTAGCAAATGATAAGAGAAGAATAAAAAATGTTAGTAGCAACGTACATAAATCTGAGAAAGTTGCGAGCCACCCTGGGGCCCCTGGTTTACAGGGAGGGCACTTTGGAGCGTCTGCCACGGCCTACTCCTTCTTCTCTTCAACAAGACGGTCTTTAGGAGGTAGAAATGAATCAAGCTTCTCTCTAATCACTCGCGGGTTCTCACCGGCCACTATCCCAAGAACTCCGGCCACAATAATATTCATCTTAGTGGCTTCCTGTTTTGAGCGCTGCTTTAGTTTAGCTGCCACTGGAATAGTGAACACGTTGGCAATAACCGCTCCATAGAATGTTGTCAGAAGGGCAACCGCCATGGCCGGACCAATCGATGCAGGGTCAGACATGTTTTGTAACATTTGCACTAGACCAATCAGAGTCCCGATCATCCCGAAGGCCGGACCATCGGCTCCCATACCTTCAAGAACGTCGACCCCTTTTGTGTGTCGATCTTCCATCGCTGCAATCTCTAGTCCTAAAATAGAAGTGATCACTTCAGGTGGACGGTTATCAGCAGCTAAAGTGACGGCTTTCTTTAAAAACTTATCCTCAACCGGAACCTTTTCCAGAGCGAATACTGACTCTCTTCGGGCCGTCTCGGCCAGCTTTTGAATCTCCTCAATCATAGCTTTTGGGTCTACGGGGGTAGAGAAAATGGACTTCATGTAGTAGGCAGCCAGTGCCTTCACATTTTCCATTGGCCACTTAATCAGTGTTGTTGCAATTACCCCACCGATCACCACCACCACCGATGGAACATCGATAAAGATTGTGAGTGGAGAACCGTAAAGAATTGACCCTAAAATCGATAATGTTGCGAGAGCTAATCCTGCTACTGTTGAAATATCCATAAAGCACCTTCAGCAATAAAAATTCACTATGCTGTAAGTATCGGAATCTAGAAAAGGAACTTAAGGGATGGTCTTGAAATGATTAAGGGCAAAAAAAAACCAGGCGCGGGGCCTGGTTTTATATTTGGAGGGGTGGAAAATTATTTATCATCCCCAACAAGTAACATGGTTGAGTCTATGTAGTTTAACATAGCTGAGCGAAGTTCTTCCAGAGAAATTTCCTGATCGTTTTGCCCGGATAATATTTCATCTTTGATCATCTCAACGGGAAACCCAGTCATTTTGGCGAGGGCCTCAAGACTTACTTTGGCTTTCTCCACTTCTAACCCTGGTCGGCCAAGATCTTGTGACATCATTCTAAACTCCTTGAATCTTAAATCACTCAAATCCATAGAGTGATAAGTTGTTCAAAGCGTATCTTCTGGCCAAAAAGAAAGTCAACTCATCGCCGGCATCCTGTAAGTTTTTGTTAGACTTATGGCCCAAAGACTTCATAAATCTTCAAGATTATTGATCTTAAATAAGCTGAAAAGGCACTTTACAAGAATGTCAGAAATGGAATTCTATCTATTTAAACAGGGCCAGAAAGCTCTCTACCTTTAATTCCATCTCCTGAAACTCCTGAGGGGCCTTAGAAAGGAGTGTAATTCCACCACCTGCACCGTAGCGCCAGACCCTAGAATCGAGATCTATCTGGGCCGTTCTAATATTGATACTGGCCGCCTTAAGTTTGCCCCGGCATAGCAGTGTTGAGCCGCAGTAAAGCCGGCGCTGATACCGCTCAATGCTCGAAGTCAGCTCCATGACTTTTTTCTTAGGGGCCCCTGTTATGCTTCCCCCGGGGAACAGAGACTCCATAACCTTAAGGAGATTAAGTGAACTTTCTAGTTTTAAAGCAATGAGAGAGTATTGATGAATAAGTCCTGGTGCTATCAGAGGTGCTTTGAGCTTTATGACTTCGGCCCGAGGCTTTTCTAAACGGTTCAGATCATTTTTAAGAAGATCAGTGATCATGATGAGCTCACCAGACTCCTTGGGATCATTAATCAATTCATTCCATATCTTTTTCCAATTCTTGCCTTGGTATTTTTTGGTGCCTTTAATAGGCATAGTAAATATTTCATTTTTTTTATACTGAAAAAGACATTCAGGTGAATTACTCAGAATCATTTCTTGCCCCAGATAAGTGGTATGGGCATAGGCTCCTAAATTTTTTTGACTAAAAAAATAGTCACTCAAGTCTTTGGGATGAAAGTTTTCCTCAGTATAAAAGTCAAAAGGATATGTCAGATTGAGCTGATAACAATTACCAGCTCTCAAATGCTCTTGAATGAGATGAAATGATTCTTTGTATTCCGACCAAGTTGGCCTTTCAAGCGATTTAAGATCAATACGGTCTAGTGGACTTTTGGGCGTTTTTATTTTTTTTTGTCTGCGATACTCAATTTCAATAACAAGAGGCATCTCATTATCAATTAAATGACTAAATCCTTGGGCAATAAAACCAAACTCATAGTAGAAATGATAGACACGAGGAGAATCAAAGTTTGTATCAAGTTTTATCTTCTCTAGGTTCTTACAGAACTGATCAATCGAATACAATTCTGGAAAACCTGTCAGGATATTAAACCGTCTATCACGATAGTAGATGTAGGCAAGAGTTGGAGAATCAAGTTCTAGAATTTGTTTTGAATTAAGACGAAAGCGAGAAAAAATCACACTTAACTCTCAGATCGATGATTCTCAAGCTCTGCAAATTTTGTCTGAGATCCAATCCAAGAAAGTTCAACTGTTCCAGGCTCTCCATTTCTGTTCTTAGCAATAATAACTTCTGCAACACCCTTCTTCGGAGTATTTGCATCATAATAATCTTCTCTATGAATAAGAACAACAATGTTAGCATCTTGCTCTAATGATCCTGACTCTCGAAGGTCTTGGAGTTGAGGGCGTCTGTCTGTTCGGGCCGCAGCCGAACGGTTAAGCTGTGAAAGAGCAACGACAGGTATTCCCAATTCACTGGCCATCATCTTAAGACCACGCGAAAGTTCAGCAATTTCTTGTTCACGATTTTGTTTTTTTACATGCATGGGCATCAGCTGCAAATAATCAATCACGATCATCGCCAGCCCCTGCTCTGCTTTTAATTTTCGGCAATAAGAACGAATATCTATAAGATTTGTCGCCCCGTTATCATTAATGAAGAGCTTCAAATTTGAAAGTTTCTGGATGGCACCTGAAATCGACCTCAAATCCATCTCATTAAAGTCTTTTGTTTTTAATTTACGAGCATCAACACAGGCTTCAGAGGCCAGTAAACGCATCGAAAGTTCAGCGTACATCATCTCATAAGAAAAGACCGCGACGGCCTGATTTGTTTGCTTTGCAGCTGCCACGGCCCAATTGAGCGCCAGAGCAGTTTTTCCCATCCCGGGACGAGCGGCCATGATGACCAATTGACCAGGCTGAAGACCTAGGAGTCTGACATCAAGAGCATTAAAACCAGTGGAGACACCAGTGATCTCTCCCTTGGCCCGAGCAGGTCGCTCTAGTTCTTTTAAATTCTCATAAAGGGCTTCTTTAAGAGAAATCATTTTATTATTTTTTGACTGGGCCGTTAGTTTAAAAAAGCTAGCTTCAACCTCGGCCAGAAAAGCTTCTACGTCTCCAGAGAAATTTGTACCAGTCTGCATGACTCGAGTGGCGGTACGAACCACATCTCTTAAGACACCTTTTTGCTTAATGATACGTGCATAATGCTCAACATTTGCTGAAGAGCCTATCTCATCACAAATAGCAACTAAGGCAGACTGACCACCTATTTTTTCAAGTTTACCATGATCATTTAATTTGGAAGAAACAGTCACTATATCAATTGGGCGAGATTCAAGATGAAGATCCTTCAGGGATTCATAAATGATGGCATATTGAGGATGAAAGAAATCATCTTTTGTTAAACCAACATCTGAAATTTCATCAAATGATTGGCCATCAATAAGAAGACAACCAAGAAGTGCTTTTTCGGCTCCAAGATCGTGGGGAAGTTCATTTTTATTTTCTTGCGCCATAAAAAAGATTCTCCAAACAATAAATCAAAACAATCAAAAAAGCCCGGAGAGAAGTTTCCCTCTTCCGGGCCTTGGGAAAGAAAATTACTCTGCGTTTGCAGCAGCTTCTGCTTCAGCAGCAGCGGCAGCTTTAGCAGCATCAATAGCAACTTTTAAATTAAATGTTGCAACAACATCATTAAAAAGTTTTGCTTTAACTTCATATGTCCCTAGAGACTTGATTGAACCATCAAAAGAAAGAAGGCGACGCTCAATAGCAACACCAGCTTTTTCTAGTTCTTTAGCAATTTCAGTTGATGTTACAGCACCAAAAAGGCGGCCGTTAGCTCCAACTTTTTTAATCAACTCAACAGTGATACCTTCAAGTTTTTTCTTAACAGCAAGAGCTGCATTCTTTTCAGCATCAATTTTTTTAGCAAGTGCTTTTTGCTTATCTTTAAGAACGTTAGAGTTCTTTTCATCAGCAAGAATAGCAAGCTTGTTTGGGTAAAGGTAATTACGAGCAAAACCAGCTGAAACATTAACGATTTCGCCAATTGTTCCAAGAGTCTTGACCTTCTCAATGAGAATAACTTTCATATTTAACTCCTTAAAATCTTAATCTTCAATTTTTGACTTAATAAAGTACTTTCTAAAATCAAACCAATTATCAAAAAGTCCAGCTGCTGCGATTAAGTAGTTGGCCATAAAAATAACCAACATAACAATAATCGTTCTGAAAAACCCCATAATCCCAAGAAAGTTTAGGAGATCACTAAAAACGCCAAAGCCTTGAAAAAAATAAAATATTCCAAGACACTTTACGATTGTGTAACCCCAAATTTCTGAGTCAGGCATCCCCCATTTATCACCCCATGTGGCAAGTACTAGTCCCAAAACGAGCAAGAGTACAAAGCCAAAAGGAACTTTGAAGTTCAAAAGATTTCTTTCTGAATATGGATATTCAGTTCCAGCAAATAAAAGTCTGCGACTTTTAAGTACGAGAAACATATTAAACCATAGCATTAAAAAAACACCTATGAAGAAGTAACTTGGAAGAGAAGCGATCATCTCTCGAGCAATTAGATCAGGTCGATCTAAAAGAGTCAGAATCTCAGCAGTATTCTCTTCAGAACTAGCTTCAATTATTTTTTTTTGCTCAGCTATTTTATCTGCACTTTTCTCTATTTGTTTTACTACAAATTTTTCAACGGTCATGTTTTCAGATTTAACGATGCTCATAAAACTAAACGAAATGATTGATATAAAGGCTAGTCCAAATGAAACAAGTCCTTTGACTGGCGAAAATCCTCTCATCACAATTTCAGCAACAGCATAACCAAAAATAAAAACACCCACATAGAAACCAAATAAAGTGAGATCCCGGTAAACAAAACTTGCAAAAATGAAACTCAATGCAATTCCTGCAAAACCGGCCAGAAATCCTTTGCCTCTTCCGTAAAGGATAAAAGCAAGAGCAAGCGGAAATGGAGCAAACACTGACATAATGAAACTCACACACAAAATAACTGAGGAGACACATAGGAGTGCCAATCTGCCATTTGAAAGTTGAGGAGTTTGCATAACTTCAGCGTTCATATCAGAGCTTTACCGATTAACGAGCGATGTCGTTAGATTGATAGCTGATAAGAAGCATGTTACGACCACGCTTAATAGCTTCGTTTGCACGACGCTGAAAAGTTGGAGTCAAACCAGTAATACGAGCAGGAGAAATTTTCCCGAACTCGTTAACTAGCCATGAGTAAGACTTTGGATCTTTCCAATCTGGTGAAGTTTTTGAAGCTGAAAACCAACAAGACTTACGCTTAGAGTGCATCTTCTTGTCTTTTTCTTCTCCACCACCGCCAAATTCATCATCAATTTGAGCAGCTTGAGTATGATTTGGGTTCTTGTAGTTTTTCATGATCGCTGCTTGATCCTTTTCATTGCCAAGCTTGATAATCATGTGACGAACAAGATTTTCGTTAATACGGAATTTACGCTCAATTTCTGCGTTAAGGTTACCAGCACCTTTGTACATGAAATAGTGGTAAGCACCTTTTTTAAGACCTGATTCAGTAGGTTGAGCAAAAGATTTTACTCCCCATGAATCGTTGACGAGAACTTCTGCACCAAACTCCTTAAAAGTTTCCGCAAGGGAATTCTTAATAGAAGCCACAACTTCTTCGGATGCGTCTGGGCGAACGACAAAGGCCGTTTCGTAGATCATATTTCCTCCAGGGTTATAATTAAGCCCATGGACATTAGCGCCATGAGCAAGAATGAAATATTAAAAATGAATGTCTTCGGGAACTTAGCACATTGATTCTCCTAAGTCTAAGTGTTTATGACTCAGCAAAAGCCTCTTAAAAAAACGAATCATTCTAATACGTTAGGTCTGTATGCTTTTCAAATCACTAGGAAAACTCGCCACTCAAGAGTTTAGCAAAGCGAAACAATAAGGATTAAAACTCATGAAGGTTCAATTTTCCTTACCCTGATTTTAATACTCTTATCTTGGTCTTCTCTGGCCCAAGATCCTGGTGAAATACTTGCGCGGCAAGTGAGCGATGCTCAGTCCATCCATCAATCCTGGATGAAGGCCCAAAGTAAGGAAGTTTCTAAAAAGGATATATTTGAAGGTCAGGCAGAGAGGGCCGACTATATCATTTCCGGTATTCCAAAATTTGTTAAAAACTTCAATCCTAGCGGAGTTGTTTTTCGTCACTATACGGGTCAAGCCACACAAATCATTCTTGAAACTAATCAGCTCAAAACAGGGATCAATCCGACCTTTATGAAAATAAAAATTCGACGATATCGCCTTAATGGCAAAACGATGACATTGTAACTGTCTACGTTTTAGACACTACTCACACTTATTTTCACACTAGCTCAACCTCCTGAACTTTTAAGATAAGATTCAATAAATATTCAGGAGCATCACATGAACTATTCACTACTTTTTTTAGCAACTCTTGCCTTCACGGTATCTTGTTCAAAAGTTCATGAAGTTGAAAAAAATATGAATGAAATGAAGTCGTCGACAGAGCTCATGTCTACGACGACTGATCTCATGAAAGAAACTACAACAGTGATGTATCAACAGATTCGCTCAAAAGAAGCCGAAGATACGAGAGACAAGAAATTTACGATGTTGAAATCAAAAGATGAAGACTTTGGGTCAAAAATTGCAGCGGCAGCAGTCTATTTCAAATCATTTGAATATCAACTTTGGTCAGATCAAGTTCAGTTTGATGATAATAAGACCCGCGAAGAACTCATCCTTGATGGAGTCAACGAATTCACACGTCGAGCATCAGACCTTTATTCAAAATTAAAGACCAATAAGATGAGTCCCGTGAACTCTGGCAAAAAACACAATGATGAAATGGCATTTTACGCTCTAGCGGCTACAATGCATATGAATCACCATTTCCAAGAAGAGCTGGTAGAGAAACGTCCTCAAATAAAACTCCTTTCATTTTATGACATTGTGAAAGAAGCATTACGCAAAGATTCCCTTGGGATGACTCTTAATGAGAATGAAGAAATTCTTGTTAGCGGTATTAATAAAGAAATCATGATTGAGCTTATTAAAGCTCGTGTCGATATGATTGCAGCCCTTGCCCTCAAAAATCTTACTGATAAACGAGAAATGAATTTAGGTCAAAAAATCAAGGCTGCTATTTTTAAAATAACTGCAGGAAAACTTGGGGCCATTGATATTCCAGAAGTCTTTACAACCGCCAATGAATCAACAAAAAATCAAATTATTAAGTATCTAGAATCTTCACTCAAGGCCCGTCGTTTTCTCGCCAGTATTAGTCTGGAGAAAAATCTAGAGAAAACATTACTCTCAGCTTTTGAACATATTCAAATCACTAAATCTGAACAAGAGCAAGAGGCAGCTGGCGCTGAAATTAAAGAGAAAGATATCGAAATTAAGAAGCTTATAGATGAGCTTATTGAATAAATAAAAGCTCAAGTCTTAGAATTTTAATCATTGCCTTTGCAGGGTGGGACTCAAATATAAAGATTCGTATCTAAACCTTTGAGTGCTTGTTCTGCAAAGAAATTATTGCCATTTCATTTCTTGGTTACTGCCTAACACCCCGAAAATACAATACCCCGTACACGTTAGACCATAATGCCCGTTCTTGGATTTAAAGGATGCTATAATTAAAAGCAGCCTAAATCCCTTGGAGGACAAGCCTTGAAAGTACTTCTTATTTTTTCACTTCTTATTCATTCTGCTGTGGTTTACGCCAATCTTGATTGTGTGGCGGGAGATGATCCTCAACTTTTGACGTGTGATGGTGCAAAAGAGCCAGAGCTCAAACCAAATGGATGTCAACAAGAAGCCATTAATACTGGAACTGAAAACCTGGAAAAGATTAGTGAGCAACTGAACGGACAGGCCTGTGAAGATCAAGATATTTGGAAAGGCATGAGTCAGGTGGAAAAAGATAAAAAACTCAAAGAACTTACTAAATTGTGTAAAAAAGAAGCTAAAGCCTACAAGAGGAGTGTTTTTAAATCTCTTTTAAAGCAAGGAAAGCTTGGTCAAGCCTTGCAGGCACTTTTCAAAAGAAAGAAAAAAATAATTGGTAAGAATGGTTTAGATGCAACAATCAAACAAGATATTTCTGGGCTCAGTTCAGAAGAAATTAAAAAACTAATAAAAGATGAGATTGCTAAAATCAATCCAGAAAGCGTGAAAAAAGGTAAAACAACGACCACGAATCATTCAAAAACAATTCCGTTTAATATTTCTATCAATGACGGGAAAGGAGTCTCTTGCACCGTCAAAGCAAAAGATTTCCCTACAGAACCTGATTATCAGAAGCCTGAATGTGTGGCCTGCGAGCCGCTCGACATTATGAGTAGCTTTACCAATGACTGTTCTTACATGGTTGACCGGAGTTCTGGGCTGACTGAAGAGGTGGTCTTAAAAGAAATCCTTAAAGTCTCGGTCAAAGATAGAAAGCAGTATTGCCAACCTGATATGACGAAAAATAATGATAAAGGGAATAATGATCTCACTAAGATAAATAAACTTGCTCAGGATGTTTGTAAACAAATCCAAGACGGTGAAGATCCCCATTATACTGTTGAGACGTCTCGAAATCTTTACAATGACCTCACTCCTCAACTCGCCTATAAAAGAGGTTTATTTGTTCAAAAGTACCTAGACTGGCATCTTGAAAAAAATTGTGACCTCCAGGGTGAAACCTATGAAAAAGGTTTTGAATCTATCGTAGATGTGAAGTTACCTGTTTATGGTGCAAATGAAGATAATTTCAAAGATTGGAAAGAAGGTGATTATGGTCCTAGTCCATATGCCACGACAGATGCGGAGATAAAAGCCGAAGAGGAGAGATTTTCCCAAAATCTTGCTCGAGAAGAGGCTGAATTAAAACTAGAAATTGCAGATCTCAAAACACAAATTGAAGATTTAAAAAAACAAATCAACACTCAGGATAAAGAAACCGTCACCTTAAAAAAGTCCTATGACGATGCGAAGAAACAAGTGGAAAACATGAAAAAATTCGATCAGACATTTGTGGACTCATCCCAACAAATCTTGGCCAATATCGGTAATCAAACGATGTCAAATTACTCTGATAAGCATTTACTGATGAAAAAAAGAGATATCTTAGAGCAAAAACTTGTTATCAATAATAATCGCCTCGCGACTTTTGCTGCGAAATCATCTGAGAAGAAAAAACTCCTCCATGATTTTTATGCCGCAGGTCCAGATAGAAATCGCTCTCAGTGGGATGAAAAACTCTTTAACAGCTTTAAAATGGCGCGTATTACAGCTTCTAGTCCTGAGACAGAGGATGTTGATATTGAGCCTATCAAGAAGTTTGATCCTGAGATTGCAGTCATGGTTAAAGAACTTATGGCCCTACGAACTTATACTTGTAATCTTCAACCAATCCAAACCAAAAAGGCAAGATTAGAGGGCATTTTAAAATTTCCATTAAAAGTGGCCACCATCCTCACTCTCCCTGTCGTGGCCGTTGGTGCAGGAGCTGGTGTCCTGGCCCTTACTCCTGTTAACACGGCAATTGGAGTCTTTTGTCGAGGTTGTAGTGAGCCTGGTGGAACACTTCCAAGATTTTTTGCTATTGGAGACCTCACACAACTGAATTTAAGTAAAAGTAGTCGTAAGAGCGCTTGGAGGGCAACCAAGGGCTTCATTAGCAGTTACGTTAATTGGGGTGGAGCTTTAAAGGTTAAAGGACGCCGAGAAATCACAAAGCATGATCTTGAAAAATATCATCCTAATTGGGATAAGCTTGATGCCAAAGATCAGGAGGATGCTCTCGAGCAGTATCTAAAAAAAGAATTTCCTGAAGTCTTAGACAATCCTACTCTAGGCATGGGTCCAGCACCTGAAGCAGGTTGTGATAACAGTACTATAATAACGGATAAGTCATCTGAGGATAAGAAAGATAAAAAGAACAAATCATCAACTGGATCTCAGCAATAAAAAAAACCGGGGAAACCCGGTTTTTTTTTAAGCCTCTGGAACATAGATTTCGTACTGCTCAGAATGATAATTATTATCGGCCCTCACGAGAAGTGTTTTATTAAACTGCTCTTCTAAAACTTCAATTAATCCAAAATCCTCTGAGGAAAGCTTGGCGCAAACCTCAGGGTGAGCAAAAAGTGTAATTTTTGGGGCCGTTGTTCTTTTCATAACTTTTTGAAGCTCACGGATGACCTCAAAACTTACAGTCTCTACAGATTTAACTCGACCAACCCCTTCACAATAGGGACAAGGCTCGCACATCGTTCTAATAAGCGTGTCCCTTGTTCGCTTTCGAGTCATCTCAACTAGTCCAAGTCCTGAAATTGGGAGGACATTGGTTTTAGATCGATCTTTTTTAAGTGCCTCTAAAAGAGTGGAATAAACCTGGGTACGATGCTCCTCTTTTTCCATGTCAATGAAATCAATAATTATGATCCCACCACAATTTCTTAAGCGGAGTTGATAAGAAATTTCTTTCACCGCCTCAAGATTTGTTTTTAAAATAGTTTCCTCAAGAGTCTTCTTCCCTACAAATTTGCCGGTATTAACGTCAATTGAAACAAGGGCTTCAGTTTGGTCCACATTGATGGAGCCGCCTGATTTTAAAAAGACCTGATTTGAGAGGGCACGCTCAATCTCAATATCAATTCCATAATGTTCAAAGATTGGAATATCAGAATCATAAAATTTTATTTTAGCTTTGTGATTAGGGCTGAACCGCTGAATAAATTTTTCGATTTGCTTTATTGCTAATTTATTATCAGCAACCAAAGAATCAACATCTTCATCCATGATGTCGCGGAGGGCCCGCTGGACAAAAGAAAGGTCCTGGTGAAGCTCTAAGGGAGCTTTGGCTTTTTCCATTTTCTTCTGAACATCTTTCCAAATTTTAACAAGGTTATTGTAGTCATTCTTCAGGACCTTATAACTTTGTCCCTCAGCAACTGTTCTAGCAATGACGCCTATTCCTTCTGGACGAATAGAATCTAGAATATCTTTTAAACGCTTTCTTTCCTCTTCAGATTCAATTCTTCGAGAGACACCGGTGTGCTCAATAAAAGGCATATAAACAATATGACGACCGGCGAGAGTGATATGACGAGTGACTCGAGGGCCTTTAGTTGAAATGGGCTCCTTTGCAATCTGAACCACAATCTCATCACCCTCTTTAAGAAAATCCTGAATTTTAACATCAGGACGAAATTTCATATCTACAGATTCAGTAAGAGTTGAGAATTCATCTGGAATGACTTCACCGAGACGCTTATTTTGCTTTTCAGAAGCCTCAATTCGACTCTGCATATCTCGCTGTTCTTCAAGTGTGGGGATATAAGCATCGTCAACATAAAGGAAAGCTGCACGCTCCTGCCCAATATCGATAAAAGCAGATTGCATTCCTGGGAGCACTCTGAGGACTCTTCCAAGATAAATGTTTCCTACGATGGGAGCCGATTCATTGTTTTGGGGATGTCGCTCAATAAGAAAGTCTAAGATCTCACCATTCTCAATGAGCGCAATACGCGACTCATTGTGAGTCTGGTTGACCACAAGTTCTTTTGCCATGAAAAAATGTCCTAATTCTAAAAACTTTTAAATTGTAATTAGAATCAGAATACCTTTTTTTAAATCAAATAAAAAGCCCGGCAATACATGCTGTCATGTAGCAAGCGAGGGTTCCGCCGATAAGAGAGTACATTCCATACTTGGCCAGAATAGGACGTTTTTCTGGGGCCAGAGTTCCAATTCCGCCTAGCTGGATAGCGATTGAAGAAAAATTTGAAAAACCGCAAAGGGCGTAAGTGGCCAAAGTCGTTGAGCGCTCAGAGATCTGGCCTTTGGCAGCAATAAGATCTAAGTAGCCGACGAATTCATTTAAGACGAGTTTTTTACCAAGAATTGACCCTACTTTTAAGCAATCCTCCCAAGGCACACCTAAAAGCCAGGCCACAGGTGCATTCACATAGCCCATAAGAAGTTCAAACGAGAGACCAGGAATTCCAAGAAAATTCCCTACTCCACCTAAGATTCCATTTAACATCGCAATAAGGGCAATGAAGGCCATGAGCATAGCGGCGACATTCACCGCCAGTTTTAAACCATCTGAAGCTCCAGAAGCTGCAGCATCAACCACGTTGGCCGAAACTTTTGGAAGATCAACTTTAACCACTCCGGCCGTTACTGATTGTTCTGTTTCCGGAACCATTAACTTGGCACACACGAGTGCGGCAGGAGCACTCATCACGGAAGCAGCTAGTAAGTGACCAGCATCAATTCCAAACCCCACATAAGCGGCCAGAACACCACCGGCCACAGTCGCCATACCACCCGTCATAAGACACATGATTTCAGATTTGGTCATTTGACCAACGAAGGGCTTAATAACCAGCGGAGCTTCTGTTTGCCCAACAAAAATATTAGCGGCGGCAGCCAGGGACTCAGCGCCTGACGTTTTCATCGCCCACATCATCACTCGGGCCACAAGCTCCACTACTTTTTGCATAATCCCTACGTGGTAGAGAACTGACATGAGAGAACTCATAAAAATAATAGTTGGGAGAACCATGGTGGCAAAAATAAAGCCTAAGCTGTCTGAGGGAGTGGCGAGAGATCCAAAAAGAAATTTTGCTCCCTCTGCGGTGTAACCAAGGATGGCATTAAAGCCTCGGCCAATAGTATCAAATACATCGTGTCCAATTTGAGTTTTAAGAATA